>CBDUAL010000049.1:0-13667 GCA_965365125.1 uncultured Lutibacter sp. | reverse complement strand
GAAAAAGACGCAAAGAAACTAGTAAGCATTGCCAAAAGAGAGGCCTGGGCTAATTATTTAAACCCAATTAAAACACTAAAAAATAATTTAATACTACTCTTAGAAAAAACTGCAAGTAAAAGTGAAAACAGTGTTTTTATTACAAAAATTAAAAATGATTTAAATTCAATTGCAGAACCTTCTAGAAAAGATTTATTAAGTGCTGCTAGAAAAAGCATTGTTTATTTAAGAAACGAAAGTTCAATTGAAAAAAGACAACTACAAAACTGGGTCCTGAACTTTTTTGAAACTGAACAGCCAAAATTTAGTTCTCACCTTTATAGTGAAACCGAACATAAAGTTGGTAATTTAAAAGAAGTTTTACCAACATACTCTAATAATTCTGAACAAGTTGATGCACGTATTGTAATTAAAGACAACTTTGATGCCATTTTTTCTAAAAGAAAAGATGTTTTTATTTTTGGTGAAGATGCAGGAAGTATTGGCGATGTAAATCAAGGACTCGTTGGACTTCAAGAAAAATATGGAAAACTAAGGGTTTCAGATACAGGAATTAGAGAAGCAACTATAATTGGTCAAGGAATAGGAATGGCTTTAAGAGGATTGCGACCAATTGCTGAAATTCAATATTTAGACTACCTTTTATATGCCATTCAAATATTAAGCGATGATTTAGCTACCTTACACTACCGAACAGTTGGTAAACAAAAAGCTCCGTTAATTATTAGAACACGCGGACACCGTTTAGAAGGTATCTGGCATTCTGGATCTCCAATGGGAGCTATTATAAACCTATTAAGAGGTATCAATATTTTAGTACCAAGAAATATGACTAAAGCTGCTGGTTTTTATAACACTTTACTTGAGTGTGATGAGCCTGCGCTGGTTGTTGAAAATTTAAACGGCTATAGACTTAAAGAAAAACTACCAGATAATTTAGGCGAATTTAGAACACCTATTGGTGTAGTTGAAACCATAAAAGAAGGAACCGACATTACTGTAGTTTCTTATGGATCAACGCTTAAAATTGTAGAAGAAGTAGTTAATGATTTAGCACAAGTTGATATCAATATAGAAATTATTGACGTTCAAAGTTTACTTCCTTTTGATAAAAATCACGATATTGTAAAAAGTGTTCAAAAAACAAATAGATTATTAATTATTGATGAAGATGTTCCTGGAGGAGCCTCCGCTTACTTACTCAACGAAATTTTAGAGAAACAAAATGCTTATGAGTATTTAGATAGCAAACCAATTACATTAACAGCTAAAGAACATCGAGCTGCTTATGGTACAGATGGAGATTACTTCTCAAAACCAAATGCTGAAGACATTTTTGAAACTATTTATAAAATAATGCACGAAGTAAATCCACTAAAATTCAAAAAACTCTATTAACGAAACCTTTGTTACACATATTTTTAAAACGCATTAAAACACCTATTTAGGTGTTTTTTTGTACTGCTTTTTAACAAAATTCAATCCATTTTCAATAAAATCAATATGACAATTATCATTAATTGACATATATCATTGTTTTTCTAATAAAAGCGATATAACTTTGAGAATAACAAAATTTAAGACCACTAATTATCTATAAAATTATTAAAATGGCAAAAGTTAAAGGCGCAATAGTAGTTGACACAGAGACTTGTAAAGGATGCGAAGTTTGTATTCCTGTTTGTCCAGAAGATGTTATTGGAATGACTACTGAAGTCAACAGAAAAGGATATCATTATGCTTATATGAAAAACCCTGAAGCCTGCACAGGCTGTACAAATTGTGGAATTGTTTGTCCAGACAGAGCAATATCAGTTTACAGAGTTAAAGTTTCAGTATAACTATTAAAACAGCATAAAAATGTCAGAATTAAAATTAATGAAGGGTAATGAAGCATTAGCTGAAGCTGCTATTAGAGCAGGTGTTGACGCTTACTTTGGCTACCCAATTACACCACAATCGGAAGTTATAGAATATTTAATGACCGAGCGTCCTGAAAATAGAACTGGAATGGTTGTTTTACAGGCCGAAAGTGAGATTGCAGCTATAAACATGGTTTACGGAGCCGCAAGTACAGGTAAAAAAGTAATGACCTCCTCTTCTAGCCCAGGAATTTCTCTAAAACTAGAAGGCATCTCTTATTTAGCAGGTGCCGAACTACCAGCAGTTATTGTAAATGTTGTTCGTGGTGGTCCAGGATTAGGTACAATTCAACCTTCACAAGCCGATTATTTTCAATCTGTAAAAGGCGGCGGTCATGGCGATTATAAATTGTATGTTTTAGCACCAGCTTCTGTGCAAGAAATGGCTGATTTTATTGAAGATGCCTTTGATATTGCTTTTAAATATAGGGCTCCAGTTTTAATTCTATCTGACGGGTTAATTGGTCAGATGATGGAAAAAGTGGTTTTGAAAGACCAGAAAGAAAGAATGACAGATCAAGAATTAATTGAAAAATACGATTCTTGGGCAGCTACAGGAAAAACAAATAGAAAACGCAATATTATAACTTCTCTTGACTTAGAATCAGAAAAAATGGAGCAACGCGTTCATAGGCTCATGGCTAAATATGAACAAATGGAAAAAGAAGACATGCGTTATGAAAAAATAGCCTGTGACGATGCTGAGTATTTAATTGTTGCCTACGGATCAAGTGCTCGAATTTCTCAAAAAGCAGTTGAACTTGCAAGAGCAAAAGGAATAAAAGTTGGCTTATTAAGACCTATTACGTTATTTCCATACCCTAAACAACCGCTGCTTGAACTAGCCCACCAAGTAAAAGGAGTTTTAAGCGTTGAATTAAATGCTGGTCAAATGGTTGAAGATGTAAAATTGGCTGTAGAACATAAAGTACCTGTTGAACACTTTGGAAGAACAGGAGGAATTATTCACACACCTGAAGAAGTATTAGAAGCTTTAGAACAAAAAATTACAAACAATGAACGTATTGGACATTATAAAACCCGAGAATCAAGTATTCTGTAAAACAAAATTAATGACAGATACAACCCTGTCTTATTGCCCGGGTTGTGGTCATGGTACTGCGCATAACTTAACTATGGAAGTTATTGACGAAATGGGCATTGTTGCAGATACCATTGGTGTTGCTCCTGTTGGTTGCTCTGTACTAGCTTATGATTTTATGAATATTGATATTACCCAAGCCGCTCACGGAAGAGCACCTGCTGTAGCTACTGCAATTGCTCGCTGCTGGCCAGATAAGTATGTATTTACATATCAAGGCGATGGAGATTTAGCAGCAATTGGTACTGCTGAAACAATTCATACGTGCAACAGAGGTGAAAATATTGTTATTATTTTTGTAAACAATGGAATTTATGGAATGACAGGCGGACAAATGGCACCTACTACATTAGAAGGCATGCAATCTTCTACTTCACCCTATGGAAGAGATTCCAAAACAATGGGAATGCCTATTAAAATGACTGAATTAGTTGCAAACTTACCAGGTGTTTACTACGCTAATCGACAGTCAGTTCACACACACAAACACGCAAGAAAAGCAAAAAAAGCCATTAGAAAAGCTTTTGAAAATACACGTTTAAAACAAGGTGTTTCATTTATTGAAATCGTTTCAAACTGTAATTCAGGATGGAAAATGACTCCGCTAGAAGCAAATGAATGGATGGAAGAACATATGTTTGCATACTTTCCTTTAGGTGATATTAAAGTAAATGGTAAATTAAAATAACAAGTTATGACAGAAGAAATTATAATTGCAGGTTTTGGTGGCCAAGGTGTTTTATCTATGGGTAAAATATTGGCTTATTCAGGGATTATGCAAGACCAAGAGGTTAGTTGGATGCCTTCATACGGTCCTGAAATGAGAGGTGGAACTGCAAACGTAACCGTTATTTTAAGTGATGAACGAATTAGTTCTCCGTATTTGAAATTATTTGATACGGCTATTGTTTTAAACCAACAATCTATGGACAAGTTTGAGGAAACCGTTAAACCTGGCGGAATTTTGATATATGAACCAAATGGAATTCATGAACATCCCACCAGAACAGATATTGATATTTACCAAATTGAAGCGACTAAAATAGCTACTGAAATGGGAAATAAAAAAATATTTAACATGGTTGTTTTAGGAGCTTACTTAAAAGCAAAACCTGTTGTTGATCTAGAGAATGTTATTCAAGGTTTAGAAAAATCACTTTCTGAACGCTACCACTATTTAATTCCTTTAAATAAAGAAGCCATTACAAAAGGAATGGAACACATACAAAAATATGAGGTAATTGAAACCGTTTCCTAATCACCCTAATTATACTGTTTTAGCTTTAATTCTCCGCAATTCAACCAAAACGCGTTTCATTGTATTTTCTAAATAAAGAATCATGGCGCTCAGTTCTTCTGAGTCGCCATAGATTTCTGCTTTTACTTCAATTTCACGTACTTCTTCCTTCAACAAATCAATTCCAAGAGTATCTATAGATGGTTTAATTTTGTGAGCAATTTCTCCAACCTTTTTAAAATCTCCTTTTTCATAAGCTTGCCTCATTTCAGTTATTGAAATTGGTGTATTATCAATAAATAATTGAACCATTTTATGAATAAACACCTGATTTCCTTTAGCAATACTTTGAAGCTTACTTAAATCAAATAGTGCTACTTTATTTATTTTTTGATCTTCAGAAACTGTTAATTTTTTTTCTTTAAACTTCCCTAATAAAGAAGAAACTACATACAAAAACTGATCTTCATTAAAAGGTTTTGATAAATAATCATTCATACCTAATGAAAGACATTTTTCACTTTCACCTTTGATAGCATTTGCTGTTAAAGCTATAATTGGAATATTAGATTTTAATTCATTTCTAATTGCTTTTGTTGCTTCATAACCATTTAAAACAGGCATTTGTATATCCATTAAAACTAAATCACATGGATGCTCCATTACATGCCTCACAGCTTCCTCTCCATTTTCCACTTCTGAAACCGCTACTTCATATTCATTTAAAATTAGAGCCGCCACCATTCTATTCATTTGATTATCGTCAACAACTAATATTTTTTTATCCTTTAAAATATTCTTATCTACAAACGAGGCATCCTTTTTCTGAATATCTTGCTGCCCTCCTTTTTCAAAACTAAACTTTAAATATACCGCAGTTCCTTTGCCTTTTTCACTTTCAACCAAAATCTCACCTCCCATTACATCTACCAAAGATTTCGTAATGTTCATCCCTAAACCAGTACCTCCATGATTTTTAGACATAGATGCATATTCTTGACTAAATTTTTGGAATAATTGCTCCAAAAATTCGGGTTCCATACCTATTCCAGTATCCGTTATTTTTATTTCAACATTTTGTGAAACCTCACTATCTTCAGTAACGCCAAAACGTATATCAACTCCACCTACTGCTGTAAATTTAATAGCATTTGAAATAAGGTTTAATAAAATTTGATTTATACGGAATGGATCACCTAATAACACAGAGCTCAATTGTTCATCGAAGAAAGAATTTGTAAGTGCCAAACCTTTCTCTTCTGCTTTATGCATCATTACCTTCATAGCTCCTTCAACAACTAGCTTTGGATCGAAGCCTATTTTTTCAAATGTTAGCTTCCCAGCCTCTAGTTTTGCAAGATCTAATACATCATTAATAATTACCAAAAGGTTTTCTGAAGCACTAGAAATAGTTTCTAAATAACTTCGCTGCTTGTCGTTCAAATCAGATTTCTGTAATTGACGACTCATTCCCATAATAGCATTCATTGGAGTTCTAATTTCATGACTCATATTCGCTAAAAAGTTCTGTTTAGTTTGGGCTAATTCTTCAGTTACTTTTTTAGCTATTTTGAGCTCTTTTTCCATTAAAATACGACTCGTAATATCAACGGCAAATCCTATTATATAGGGTTTTTCTCCCTTTTCTTCTTTTAGATAGTTGTTATAAAAACTATACACAATATTTCCATCCTTATGAAGTACTCTAAAAATACCTGTCGCCTCTTTATGTTCTTTTATCTTATCTAAATAGTTCTCTTGAAATAATGCTTTATCTTCAAGCGGCATAAAGTCTTTTAAAGAATGTCCAACTACCTCATCATCATCGTACCCATACAATTTTTTAACCATTGGGTTTACACTCATAAAATTACCATCCATATCATGGGTAGTTATGATAGCTAAACTATTATCTATTACATCTCTATATCTTTTTTCACTATTCGCAATTTCTTTCTGAATATTTTTAATATAGGTAATATCAACACCATACCCTATTACCAAATCAACCTTATTACTTTTATTAATGACAGGGTACATGTTTCGCATCATAAATTTACTAGTACCATCCTTTTGCTTAAGCTCTTCTTCCCAACTTTTAAGTTGCTTACTTTCTAAAATTTCCTTAAACACTTTTTGTCTACCCTCTAAAATATGAGCTGGTTTATTTCTTCTTTTTATATAATCCTCATCCTTTTTTCCAACAATCCATTTCCTTAACTCTTCATCTTTAATTCCTTTTGGATTGACATAAAGGTAACGATGGTTTGTATCAAATACAGCTATATCTGAAGGAATATTATCTAGAATTTTTTCATAGAAAACACGTAAGTCTTCTAATTTTTTATCAATAGCTATTTTTTCAGTAATATCATTATACACCCATAGATGCCCATCATAATTTCCATCATTCCAAATTGGCACAAAATCACGCTCAAACACTCGATCATCATTCAACTCTAATATTTCACCCGTAACTAATTCTTTATTATTTAGTCGTTCAGAAATCCCTGAAACAAACAACTCTGGATCTACAAATAAATGCTTGAATTTAGCATCCATATTTGAACAATCTTCTCCGATTAACTCCTCTGGATCTACGTTTATTTTAAATAACTCACAATAGCGTTTATTGGCTAAAGCTACCGTTTCATCACTATTTTCCAATAAAATACCGTCATGAAGATTTGCTATAAGTGAAGCCATTCTGCTTGCTGCTGCTTTTATTTTTTCTTGTGCCTTTTTTTCAGAAGTAATATCTTCTTCTAAAGCGAAAAAATGGGTTACTTTTCCTTTTGCATCAAAAATTGGTTGACCATTGATTCTTAACCAGTAACCTTCACCTGATTTTTTATAATTATAAACTTCGCAAGTAAAAGGTAATGAATTCTTTATCTGGTCACGCATGTAAGCAACGCTATCTGGGTTTGTTTTTTCTCCCTGTAAGAACTTACCGGGTGTTTCTCCTTTTACTTCTAATAAGGTATACCCCGTAATTTTTTCAAAAGCCTTATTTACCCATTCCAATTTCCCTTTGGAATCTGTAATTATTACCGCATTTGTAGTTTCTTGAACAATAAGTGATAACTTTTCTAATTCTTGTTGATTTCTTTTTTGCTCGGTGATATCTCTTCCATAAATATTAATATACCCTTCTTCAGGCATTGAAACACAACCAAAAGAATAGTCAATATCATTAGATCTTGCTTCAAAATCCCATCTTTTAACATTTTTATCAACTCCTGACACTATAAACTTGAAAAACAAATCATTACGATATATATTACCGTCATATTCAATAAAATCTAGATTGGATGCAGCGGGGTTATTTTGTATTAAATCTCCTTCATAATTTATCCTAATATTTGGGTCTGGATTTTGCTGTGGAAATAAAGCGATATCATAAACTTCCTTATTAACTCTTTTTAAATCATTTTTTTGCTCAACAATAGTAGTTACCAACTCTGTAAGTTCATCATTGGTAATTTCTTGTGATTTCAGCACATTCAATAAATCAATAATTGGGTCATGCTTGGCAAAATCGTTAATTATTAAATTATTTTCTTTTAGCTGCTCAATAGAGCCAAACCACGGAGAACCAATAAAAAGTACACTATCTGTTTCTTTTAAATATTCAAATTGCCCTCGCAATTTTAGTTTATCTGAAGTTACTGACTCTAAAACAACTAAATTATCTTCTAAATTAATTAAATCATCAAAGGAATTAATTTCAGTAAAGGGCCTAGGTATTTTAAAAAACTCATTAAATACATCTATCTTTTCAAAATCATATAATTTACTTATTGACTCTCCAAAAGAAACAACTTTCATTTCCTTATCAATCAACATAAAAAAGGGGAAAAGTCTATTTAACTGTTTTTGACTTAAAGAAAAGGAGTTTGCCATAATTTACCAGCTTACTTTGAATATCTCATGAGTACTACCATCATTTCGGCTTTGTAATAACTCTACATTAGTAGCTACCCCATACATTTTTCCTAACCCGCTCATTAAACCTCTCACAAATTCTTGTAAACCTTCTCGTTTAGAGTGGTAGTGTACATGAATGGAATTCTCTTCAATATCACTTACCTTAAACTCTGGCGGTGTAAGTTTAGGATACATTAACATAATTCGGTTATGAAACAGCGGAAGATTCACTAAAAATTCTTTCAAATTATTCCCACCAGACTCCATTAAACCACCATATTTTTCTTTACCAGTTTTTAACACCCACCATTCACCAAACGCTTGTAAAACATCACCTACTGAAATACCTAATACTTCAGCTGCAGCTCCTGCTAATTTATAAGTTACGTCATCATCATAAGGCTCATTACTTAAGAAAAATTCTACATCAACAGCACTTTTTTCTTTTACCGCCTCCCATTTGTCTTCTCCAAAAGTTTCTGTTATAAGATCTTGAATAGCTTTGTTTACAATACCGTACATAGTTCTTTTTTTTTATTATTTATTAATCCTCGTAAAACGAAGTAATTGTCATAGTTTGATTGTGCAACTGGCAGTCTCCTCCTTCATTAAAAGGCGAAATTTCACCATAGGAATAAAAACCAGCCAATAATGTTTTATCGTTGAAAGACTTGCTTACTGCTTTTACTTCTTCATCAATTTTTTCACCTAAAACAAGTTTACGCCCTACACAGCTAATTAATATTGCTAAATCTGGCTGTTCTTTATGTTTAAGTGAAGTTTTAGAAGCTGCTTCTGAAGCCGCTTTTGTTAGTCTCGTAAAATTAGATTTCATAAACCTAACCTTTGAACCTACGGGAACATCTCCTGCAAATGTCATACTTTTTTCTTCTTCATTAATAGATAAAATTGTACGAACAATAGGCTTACTAGCTCCTGGAATAACTACTGACAAAGGGTATAAAAGCGCAGCTCCAGGTAAATTTTTTGATTCAGAACCCAAGTATTTTTTATAAAGTTCTAACGCATTTTGACCACCTAATTCATACAATACGTTATCTGTAGATTTTGTTATTCTTTTTTCTAAGCCAAAAATATCCCAACCGCCTTGAGAACCGTGCTCAACAGTTAAATTATCTCCATAAAACCCAATAGCTATAATTTCACCTTCTTTAGGTTGTTCATTCAACCCTAAAAGTGTAGACTGAAAATCGGCACCATCACCTGCTAGTCCGCCAGTAATTAAAACATTTTTATTTATTTGTGTTGACAACCCTTTTACTAGTTCACTTCCATTTACTAAGCTTCCATCAGACAAGACCATTAAATACGCTAATTTTTTTTTTGCTATTTTTTTAACGAGGCCAATACCTGCATGATAGCTATTGTTATAATCTTTAATATTGATGGTTTTTGCTTCAATTTTTGTTTTATCAAAACTCATTGCAACTGCCACTAAGGAATCACTATAAACATCATTTTGGTAAATTTCTCCAGCTGTACTACACATTGAAATTAATGCTGAAGGAAATTTAGATTTAACTGTTGAATAAATGCTATCAATTTCTAGCATTGTTTTAGAACCGAAGCATAAAACTAAATTAGCCTTATCATCTTCTAATGATTGACTTTTTTCATGTTTTATCCAAACGTTTTCAGAAAACTTATAAAGTGATGTATTCATAGTAATAATATTTAACTAATGGGTTGTTCATTAATCAAATGATACAGTTAAAATTATACCAAAATAAAAATAACGACTAATCATTTATATTTCAACTATTTAAATTAAAAACCCGCCCGTATTGTTTCCGTTTTTTAGAAATTATTCCAAAATATGGAATTAAATAAATTTAAACTAACTCACCATCTTTTATCATTTTGTAAATAGTGCTCTTCCCTATATCTAAAGATTTAGCAGTTTCAATTACATCATTATGATGTTTATTCAAATAATATTTTACAATATCACAAGTATGTTGCCTTAATGTTTTTTTCTTTGTTAAAAAAACTTCTCCACTTTTTGTTGGTGTGTAGGTGATGTCATTTTCAGATATTTCATTATTTTCACATATAACAGCAGCCAACTCAACCATAGCTTTTAACTCTCTAACATTTCCAGGGAAGTAATATTGTATTAATTTGTCTTTTGCTTCTTTTGAAAAACGAATAACACCCATATTGTTTTCTTTTGCAAAGTCATCTAAAAAATATTTTGAAAGAATTAAAATATCGTTTCCTCTATCGCGTAAAGGAGGCAATTCAATAGGCAATCCCATAATTCTAAAAAATAAATCTTCTCTAAAATTTCCTTTTCTAACTTCCTCTACTAAACTGCTATGAGTTGCTACAATAAGACGAACATCTAATTTAATATTCTGATTTCCGCCTAACCTAACCAACTCTCTTTCTTGAAGTACGCGCAACAATTTAGATTGTAAACTCAAATCTAATTCAGCAATTTCATCTAAAAATAGTGTTCCTCCGCTAGCTTCTTCAAATTTACCTAACTGACGAGCTATGGCACCTGTAAAAGCACCTTTTTCATGACCAAAAAGTGTACTCTCAATTAAACCTTCAGGAATTGCAGCCATATTAACTGCTACAAAATTATTTTTTTTTCTGGGGCTATTGTAATGAATTGCTTTTGCAACCAACTCCTTTCCTGTACCAGTTTCACCTGTAATAGAAATGTTAATATTTGTTTTTAAAGCTTTCTCCATCATTTTAAAAACCCGCTTCATAACATCACTCTGACCAATAATAGATTTATCAAAGGAATATTTTTGACCTAATTCTTCACGCAAATGTTCAACTTCCTTTTTTAAAGTTTGTGTTTCACGAATACGCAAAATACTATTCCATAATAAATCTTTTGTAGCATCATCTTTTATTAAATAATCACTGACTCCCATTTTAAGCAAATTCACAGCCACTGAAACATTTTCCTGACCACTAATCATGATAACAGGAACGCTTGGATTAATGTCTTGTATTTTTTTTAAAAGTTTATCTCCGGTAATATCAGGCAATGAAAAATCTAAGGTAATCAAGTCGGGTTGAGGCCACATTTTTGAGAGCAACTCTTTTCCTGTTGAAAACAGCGTCACTTTATAATCTGGATTTAGACTTAAATGATGTTTCAGTATTTCACCGTACCAAGGATCATCTTCAACAATAAAAATAGTATAAATAGCCATAAAATATTAAAAAGGCGTTAGCAATTTAGTAAGGTTTTAAAATAAAAACACATTGCAATATAAAGAATTTTTCCAAAATATAGACTAAAAACTCGTGTAAAAACATAAGCCATTCTTAATTTTTAGTTTTTTTTTAAGTACACGCTACTATTTCTAAAGAGTATTGCTTATAAATACCCCGAACAATAAAATATGTTAAACAGTTCTCACATTAAACTTTATAAAATTAAATAGACAACCTCTTCTACATTATTTTCAATTCATATTCCAAATTTTGGAAAATAATTCCTCCTACAGGAAATTAAAAACCAACTTATTTACAAAACATCAAGATTAAAAACTTTATTATTTACTAATTTTTTATCACAAAAATTGTATATTTATTGCAACTAACCATCATTCAGAAAAAACATATGCAGTTAACCCCAAATTCAGATCTGCCTGCAGATAAACCATACGATTTAGCTTTAATTGATAAAATGTGCCGTGGCAACCAAGAGCAGGTTGCTAAAATGGTAAAAGTTTTTGTCAATGAAATACTTCAATCTGTTGAAGAAATCAATTCAGCTTATTCTGAAAAAGATTTTCCAACAATTAAAAAATTAACACACAAAGTAAAACCTACACTTACTTATTTTGGTGTAAAAAAATTACAAAAAGAATTACTTCAAATTGAGGCATTGTTATTGAAGGATTTTGAAATAGCTGAATTAGAATCAAGCATTCAAAAACTAACAAATTTAACAACGGAGGTTGTAGATAAATTGAATACCGATTTTTAATTAAACTAACACACAAACCTATGAAGAAAAAAATATTAGTAGTTGACGACGAAATAAGCATCTGCTTATTATTAGAAAATTTCCTTTCACAAGACTACGATGTAGTATCATTAAACAATGGATCTGATGCTCTTGAGTGGCTAGAAGGAAATCTTCCTGACCTGATTATTAGTGATATTCAAATGTCTAAAATGGATGGTTACGAATTTTTAACAAACGTAAGAAAAAGAGGATTTACAAAACACACTCCTTTTTTAATGCTATCAGCAAGAGCCGAAAGTAAGGAGCGTATTAAATGTTACAAGCTTGGCGCGCAAGATTACTTAACAAAACCTTTTAACCCTGAAGAACTTGAAGAATTGGTTAAAAAGAATCTTTTCCCTATACATTATGCTATAGAATGGTAATTAAGTGATTGAAATACGATTAAAAAAATTGACTAAACTAACCCCAACAAACAATTATGAGTACATCTTTAAATATACTTTACATTGGGAATGAAGAAGCATCTTTAGAACTGCTAAATCAGCAAGAAAATATTTCTTTAACTATTGTTAACAACAATCTTGCAGCCGTAAACTTTCTTAATTCAAATGAAAAACCAACCACAATTATCTGTGACTATAATTTAACTGGTAGTAATGGATTATTTTTATTTGATTGGGTACGAGAACGGAGTGAATTTAACACGACCTCTTTTATTCTTTTAACTAAAGAGTTTAGTGTTGATTTATTCAAACTAGCGTTCGAGAAACGTGTTGATGATTTTTATGTAATATCACCTAAGCTATCAGAAAACCTATTAACAAGAATACAATTTCTTTACAACTTCAAAAATAAAACATCGCCAACTGAACTACCTGTTCAAAAAAGAGATGGTTATTATATGCCATTTACAAAACGCTTATTTGATATTTTTGTAGCAGGCTCAGTACTTCTAGTCGCTTCGCCTTTTTTATTGCTCATTATTATTGCTATTAGATTAGAATCAAAAGGAAAAGTGTATTACATTGCCAAAAGAGTTGGGCGTAAAACGTTCGACTTTTACAAACTTCGATCTATGCGAACTGGCTCAGATGAATTGTTAAAAAAACTGGCCAAAGAAAAAAACCAATACAATACAGGAGCCGTAAAAACCAAAAATCCGTTAGACGAACCTTGTCCAAAATGTAGTGAGTTACCCGAAGGAGAATCTTGTTCTCCAATGATGTATGTAGACACGCACCATATATGTGATTACTGGCACAATCATCAAAAAGCCGAAGCTGCGAAAAGTGATTCTACTTTTGTAAAAATTGTTGATGACCCAAGAGTTACCAAAGTTGGAAAATTTATTAGAAACACAAGTATTGATGAATTACCTCAACTTATAAATGTACTAAAAGGTGATATGTCAATTGTTGGAAACAGACCTTTACCTGTTTATGAAGCAGAGTTGCTTACGGCAGATACTTTATCCAAACGATTTTTAGCTCCTGCAGGTATTACAGGCTT
>CBDUAL010000048.1:0-13687 GCA_965365125.1 uncultured Lutibacter sp. | reverse complement strand
GGGTTGTACTTCAGGGCACGCAATTGTTGGACTCAGTAATTTAGAATTACCATCGCTAATTTCAGTAATAGGATTTTTTATTGGCGGCTTGGTTATGACCTGGCTTATTTTACCACTAATATTTTAAAACGAAGAATTATGAAATACATAAAGTTTTTTTTAGTAGGAATACTCTTCGGGATAGTAATGAGTAAAGCCGAAATAATTTCGTGGTATCGAATTTACGAAATGTTCAAATTCCAATCGTTTCATATGTATGGAATTATTGGGTCAGCAGTGCTAATTGGAATGGTAAGTATGTTGTTGTTTAGAAAAAAAGTAGTAAGAACTTTTGAAGGACAAGATATACACATTGCTCCAAAAAAGAAAGGGATGTACCGCAATTTATTAGGCGGAATTTTATTTGGATTGGGTTGGGCTTTAGCAGGTGCTTGTCCAGGACCAATGTTTGTTTTAGTTGGTAAAGGTGTAGTTTCTATTTTAGTGGTTATTTTTGGAGCTACTTTAGGAGCTTTTTTCTATGGATTGTTAAAAGATAAACTACCACATTAAATAAATTGGTATGAAAATACATGAAATAGTCTCCAATAATTTCTCTACTATTTTTGAAAACAAACTAGTAAAAGAAATTGCGGACTATGGATTGTTAAAACATGCAGAGCCTGATCAAATTATTTTAGAAATACGAAGAGATATTCATTTTATTCCCTTAATAATTTCAGGTATTGTAAAAACAATGCGTAGAAACGGAAAAGGTAAAGGATTATTTTTACATTATTTATCAGAAAATGAAATAAGTGCAACTTCAGTTTTATATGGTTTAGAAAATAAAAAAAGCGAAATAAGATTAATGGCGGAAAGTAATATTACTTACATATCTGTTCCTGTGAAAGTTGTAAATTCGTGGTTTCAAAAATATGAATCATGGCGAAATTTTTATTTGAAAATGAGTCAAATTCAAACTTCGCTTTTATTAGAAAAAATCAGCGATATTGCTTTTGAAGATTTAGAATTTAGGTTGATTAATTATTTAGAAGAAACAAGTTTAGTACATAATGATACTACTATACATAGAAAACATTTTGATATTGCAAGAGATTTAAGGGTTTCAAGAGAAGCCATTTCAAGAATATTAAAAAAATTAGAGAACGAAGAAATTATTACATTAGGAAGAAATAAAATAACCTTAAATTAATGCAGTTAACAGATAAATTTGGTAGAAAAATATCTTATTTAAGATTAGCGGTTACCGATCGCTGTAATTTGCGTTGCCAATATTGTATGCCTGCAGCAGGGATTCATATTGTTGACAGGCAAGAATTGCTTAGCTATAAAGAAATGTATCGAATTACAAGAGTACTTTCTGAATTAGGAGTAAACAAAGTGCGTTTAACGGGTGGTGAACCTTTTGTAAGAAAAGATTTTATAAATTTTTTGGAATCACTTTCATTTAACGACCAATTAGATGAAATTAATATTACCACCAATGGCGCATTAATTTCCAATCATATTGAAAAGTTAGAAGCGCTAAAAATTAAATCGGTTAACTTAAGTATTGATAGTTTACATAAAGAAAAATTTGCACAAATTACCCGACGAGATGTTTTTGAAAACGTATTTGATACGTTTCAAAAATTAACTGAAAGTAATTTAAATTTGAAATTAAACGTTGTAGTGCAATCGGGTTTTAATACCGATGAAATTATTGATTTTGTAGCGCTTTCAAAAGATAAAAATATTGCGGTTCGTTTTATTGAAGAAATGCCTTTTAATGGTAAAGGACAACGAGAAATGAATGAAGAATGGAATTATGCTAAAATTATAAATCATATTCAAAAGCATTATTCAGAAGTAATTCCTGTTCAGTCTAAAAAATCATCTACCTCTAAAAATTTCAAAATACCAACTTATAAAGGTACTTTTGGTATAATACCTGCATTTACACGTACTATATGTAACGATTGTAATAGAATAAGAATTACGGCAACAGGGATGTTTAAAAACTGTTTGTTTGATGGTGGTGTTTTTAATGTAAGAGACTTTATTCGTAAAGGAGCAAGTGACAATGATTTGAAGGAATTATTTATAAAAACAGTGCATCATAAACCTGAAAACGGATTTATAGCTGAAGCTGCTCGTGGAAATGATGTTTCAGAAAGTATGTCTACAATTGGAGGATAAAGCAATTAATAATTAGCAATTTTGAATTACGAATTTATAATCATTTTGGTAATTAAAAATTCGTAATTAGTAACTCGTAATTAATTTAAATGAACTTAACTACCGTAAAAAACGCTCTAAAAACTATTTTAAACAGTTCTCAGGAATTTGGAATTGAAGAGGTTGACTTTATAAAATCTTTAGGACGCGTATTAAAAGAAGATGTGATTGCCGATTGCGATTTACCACCGTTTGATAGGGTAAGTATGGACGGTATTGCTATAGCTGAAGCAGCTTTTAATAGCGGACAACGTACGTTTAAAATTGAAGGTATTCAGGCTGCTGGAAGCCCGCAATTAACCTTGAAAAACAAAAATAATTGTTTGGAAGCTATGACGGGGGCAATGTTACCTAACGGTTGCGATGTGGTTATTCAATACGAATTATTAACAATTGAAAATGGAGCGGCAACGGTTAATTTAGAAGCTGTACGAAATTTTCAAAATATTCATAAAAAAGGGTTAGATAGATCTAAAGGTACTGTTTTAATAAAGGAAAATACGCTAATTTCTTCGGCTGAAATTGGGGTGTTGGCTACAGTTGGAAAATCAAAAGTAAAGGTTGCTAAACAGCCAAAAGTTATGATTGTTTCTACTGGAAATGAATTGGTTGAAGTAGATCAAATTCCGGCACCACATCAAATAAGAAGAAGTAATGTATATACTTTAGTTTCATTATTACAACGTTTAAATATAAAAGCTGAAACCGCTCATATTTTAGATGATAAACAAGTGTTAGAAACTAAAATTGAAGCCTTTTTAAATGAGTACGATGTGCTAATTTTTAGTGGCGCAGTTTCTAAAGGTAAATTCGATTTTATTCCTGAAGTATTAGATAATTTAGGGGTTGAAAAGTTATTTCATAAAGTAAAACAGCGTCCGGGAAAACCTTTTTGGTTTGGAAAAAAAACCTGTGCTGAGCGAAGCCGAAGCAGTAAAACGGTTTTTGCATTTCCAGGGAACCCTGTTTCAACATTTGTAAACTGTTTAAAATATTTTTATCCGTGGTATCAAAAATCGGTGGGTTTAAATTTTGAAAATAAACAGCAAGCAATTCTTTCAGAAGACTTTTATTTTAAACCAAACTTGACCTATTTTTTACAAGTGAAGTTATCGCAACATGAAGGTAAAATTTACGCAACTCCTTCCGCAGGAAAAGGTTCGGGAGATTTGGCTAATTTAGGAGATACGGATGCTTTTATACAATTACCTGATGATGAAACCAATTTTTTAAAAGGGGATGTTTTTCCAGTTATTTTGTATCGATAAACTACCAACATAATATTTTTTAAGTTTATTCAATTTTGAAGTGTACATTTGTCAAATTAATTGCTAATTCTTTTATTTAATGAAAATTGCTTCAAAATTACTTTTAGGATGCTTCTTTTTGAACGCTCAAACAACTCAAGGTAAACAGAACAATTATTTGTTAGATAGTTTACAGTCAAAAAAATCTAGAACAGTATTGCAAAAAAGTATAGTGCCTTTAAGTTTAATAGGTGCCGGTTTAATAATAAATAGCCGTGATTTTGAAAGAAATCTTCAATCAGATTTACGAGAAAAAGTTGGGAATGATTATGAATTTCCTATTGACGATTACATTTTGTTTGTGCCAATTGTACAAATGTATGCAGCTGATGCTTTAGGTATGAAAGCTAAAAATCATTGGTTCGATCAAACAAAGTATTTATTTATTTCAAATGTTGTTTCTACAGGAATTTCAGAATTACTTAAAAGCCTAATTACTAAAACAAGACCAGATACAACTGATGGTAATTCTTTTCCGTCAGGGCATTCCACTATTGCATTTACAAATGCTGCCGTTTTACAAAATGAATTTCAAAATACTTCTCCAGTTTTTGCCTACAGCGGTTATGCTTTTGCGGCAACAACAGGCGTTTTTAGAATGTTAAATAACAGGCATTACTTGTCTGACGTGTTGATGGGTGCAGGAATCGGAATTTTAGTAACGCAATTGGTGTATCATTTTGAGCCATTTAAAAACTTCAATCCGTTTAAAAAATCAAAAAACATTTCCTTTTTTCCGCAGTATAAAGAAAATACCTACGGATTTTATTTTTCGTATGCCTTATAATTTTTTTTGAATCGCTTTCTAGGTTGTAATAGTTAAGGTGAAATAATTCAAAAAACGTATATTTGATTCTGCTTTTTAAAATACAAAGCATTCATTCTTTATGGAGCATAAATTTTCACATATCAATAAAAATAATCAGCCAAAAATGGTGAACGTTGGTGATAAAAATAGCACCAAACGCAAAGCAACCGCAAAAGCAACCATGTTTTTGGGGACTGAAATAATTGCTCATTTTAATAACGATGAATTACAGACTAAAAAAGGTCCTGTTTTTCAAACGGCAATTATTGCAGGAATTCAGGCGGTTAAAAAAACTTCAGAATTGATTCCTATGTGTCATCCGTTATTAATTAATGGGGTAGATATTACCATTGAAATTTTAGATAGCGAACACATTGAAATTTTATGCACGGTGTCTATTGAAGGGAAAACTGGGGTTGAAATGGAAGCTTTAACAGGCGCAAACATTGCCGCTTTAACGGTGTATGATATGTGCAAGGCCATTTCTCAGAAAATGGTAATTAAAGAAGTAAAGCTAGTAGAAAAATTTGGCGGAAAAAGCGATATTAAAAATGGGTAAACATCAAAAACACGCAAAACTAAAACTTCGTGATAACGATAATTTTGCACCGAATGAAATTTCAATAATTGGTACAAATTGTTCCAATATTTCTAAGTTGGTTTTAAAAATTTCTGAGCAACTATCAAACTATAAATTAGCTTATTTTGATGCTTCTCATGCTAAAAATAGTGAAGATTTAACTGTTGAAACTTTTACATTTCATCATAAAGGAACGGCGGCTATTTCAATAAATACTGAAGTAAATAAATTCAATCAACGTGTGCAGTTTTCACAATATGATTATGTGTTTATCAACGGAAATCATTACCAAGGAGCAAAACAAATTTTAATTTTAGACCCTGAAAAAGAAGCTTCAGTTTTAAAGCGATTAGACCAATTAAATAACATTCAATTTGTGATAAAATTGAATGAAGATTCCGACTATTTCAATTTTTTAGAGGCACACAATCCACAAATTAAAAACTTGTTGTGTTATCATATAAATGAGGTTGAAAAAATTTCAAAACACATTGAGAATTTAATTCAAGAAAAAATAGCACCTATTCAAGGGTTGGTGTTGGCTGGCGGAAAAAGCATTAGAATGGGAACTGATAAAGGGCAACTCGATTTTTACGGTAAAAGTCAGCGCGATGTAGCCATTGAATTGTTAGAGCAAAATAAATTACAAACCTACTTATCTGTTCGAGAAGAACAGGAAGTTGCTATAACCAATAAAATAACCGATAAGTTTATAGGATTAGGACCGTTTGGGGCAATTTGTTCGGCTTTTCAAGAAAATCCTGATGTAGCTTGGTTGGTAATTGCTACCGATTTACCTTTTTTAACTAATGAAGTAATTCAGTTATTATTGAAGCATAGAAATCCGTCGAAAGTTGCAACAACAATTAAAGGGAAAAATAAACAATTTCCAGAGCCTTTAATCACTATTTGGGAGCCAAAAAGTTATACATTATTGTTGAATTATTTGGCTCAAGGCTATTCGTGTCCGCGTAAAGTATTGATCAATTCTGAAGTTGAAATTATAGAAATTGAAGACGATTTAATTCGAAATATAAATACACCCGAAGAATTTAAAACAGCATATAAAGAAATTAATGAGTAAAATTATTCACGTACTTAATGGTGATAGTTCAGTTCAATTATTGAAGAAATCTGGGCTTGAAGGAGAAATTGCCGTTTGGAGAGAGTTATTGTGCGAAGGACCGTTGCATGCAGATTTTGCAAGCGATGATTTTTGGAGAAAACGCTATACTTATTTTAAAGAAGAGTTAGGTGTTGATAAACTAGAATATTACGATAAAACAATCAAAGAAATTTTAAAGATTGAAGATGTATCAGGTTACAGTGAAGTGGTTTTATGGTTTGAATATGATTTGTTTTGCCAAGTAAATTTATTGGCGGCTTGTTCGTATTTATTGAAGGATTTTAAAAAGTATGTAAAGCTCTCGTTGGTTTGTGTTGGCAGCTTTAAAGGAAAAGAAAACCTGCAAAGTTTAACTGATTTTTCGCCCAATGATTTTATAACATTGTATAAAAATAGGTTGAATTTAAGTAAAAGTAATTTAATTTTTGCCGATGAATGTTGGAAGTTATACGCAGAGAATGATGTAGAAAAATTAAAAAATTTCAATTTTAGACATCCAAAGTTTGAATATTTACAAGCAGCAATTCATCAACATTTAAAGCGATTTCCTAATGAAAATGGTTTGAATGAAATTGATACTAAAATACTTCAAATTATAAGTGAAAATTCATGCACCAAAAATGAAATAATTAGAGCGCTTTTAATTTGGCAAACAAAAGAAACGGTGTATGGTTTTAGCGATTTACAATACGTAAAATACTTAGAAAAGTTAAAAAAATATTATACCCTAGTTAAGGGTTGTTATATGTTAAATGTAAACGGAGGTAAACTACTAAATAATTAATGGAAATTTCAAAAGCTGAATTTTTTAAACGTCAAACTACCTTATCTGAAATAGGTGAAGAAGGACAAAAATTATTGCAAAAAGCCAACGTTTTGGTAATTGGTTGTGGTGGTTTGGGAAGTCCTGTTGCTATTTATTTGGCTGCAAGCGGAGTTGGAAATTTACATTTGGTTGATTTTGATACAATTTCAATTTCAAATTTACACCGACAAGTATTTTACAATACAACAACTGTTGAAAAATCAAAAGCGGCAGTTTTAGCTTCAGAAATAGCGAAAAAAACACCTTTTACAAACGTAACTTTTTCAGAAGAAGCAGTTTCTAAAACAAATATTTTAGATCTAGTTTCTAAGTTTGATGTGGTTGTTGATGGTACAGATAATTTGCAAATTAAGTACTTAATTAACGATGCTTGTGTAGTGTCTAAAAAACCGTTGGTTTATGGGTCATTATATAAATTTGATGGTTATGTAGCAACTTTTAATGTATTTGAAAGTAAAGCGTATTCGTGTAATTTACGTGATGCTTTTCCTAAAATAGCAACCGATATTCCTAATTGTGAAGAAGCAGGAACAATGAACCCAATTGTAGGATTGATTGCTTTGTTGCAAGTAAATGAGGTAATTAAATTAATTACCAAAACAGGAAAATTGTTAACAAACCAATTGTTAATTTACAATGCCTTGGAGAATTCGCAGTTTAAAATGAAATTGAAAAAAAACGAATCAATTTACATTGAAGAGATTTTTAAAAATTCAGCCTATGTAGCTTTAAATTGCGCAACTCAAAAACCAGCATTATTAATTTCAAAAAGTGATTTCAAATTAAAATTAAAGGAAATTACTTCGGAAGTAATTAGTGTAATAAACAATAAGAGCACACCAATTCCTTTTGAAGTTCATCAAAAAAAACCGTTTCATTCATTTGATATTGAGAATTTTGAACCAGATTTCACTAAGAATTATGTGATTGTTTGTAACAAAGGAATAACAAGTTACAACATAACACAACAACTAAAACAGAAATTTCCAGCGCTGAATGTTTTAAGTTTGGCAGAAGGAATTGAAAACTATTAAATGCAGCAACCATTAGAATTTTATAAGAAGCAAAAAACTTTAGTTGAACAAGAATTAGTGCAACTAAAAAAGAAATTAACCCTTTCAAGCAGTACACGTTTACTAACATTTTTAGGAACTATTTTTGGTGTTTACCTTTTTTTTGGAAATACATTATTCATGATTTTAAGTGTTGTAATAGGTATAGCTCTTTTTGTTTTCTTAATTTTTAAGCACGAAAAATTAGTGTACAAATCGAACTTTGCAAAAGCGGTAATTCACATAAATGAAACCGAATTAAAAGTGTTAAATCGCAATTATTTAGGGCTTGATGATGGAAGTGAATTTATAAACCCAAAACATCCGTATAGTTATGATATTGATTTGTTTGGGCGCGGTTCATTTTTTCAGTATTGCAATAGAACAGTTACGGTTGAAGGTAAAAATAAGTTGTTTTCAGAGTTAACTTCAAATTCCATTGATAGCATTAAAAAGAAACAAGAAGGGATTAAGGAGCTAAGTGAACAACCAATTTGGAGGCAACAATTTTCGGCCATTGCAAGTTTGGTGAAAGTGCAGCATTCAGCAAAAAATATTGTTGATTGGATTCATAACTATACGGTAGCTTTTCCAAAATTTTTAGGCTATTTACCTAAACTAGTTTCATTAATTTCAGTGGTGCTTATTTTATTAGTTGCATTCCAATTATTGCCAGAGGTATTGTTGCTTTTTTGGTTGTTTATTGGTTTGGGTATTTCAGGATTTTATTTAAAGTATGTAAACGAGTTGTACACAAATGCTTGTAATGCAAAGGATACATTTAAACAATACCATAAATTGTTAAATGAGATTGAAACGACTATTTTTTCTTCGGAACTATTAAAAAGAAAGCAGCAAGAAATTAAAACCGATAGCTTAAAAGCGTCTCTTATTTTTAAGAAATACTCAAAATTATTAGATGCTTTAGATCAACGAAACAATGTGGTAATTGCCGTGTTTGGAAACGGTTTTTTTTTACGAGATATTCAAATAGCGGTTAAAATTGAACAGTGGATTGAAACCTATAAAAGCAATGTAGAACAATGGTTTCAAGTAATCGCTTTTTTTGATGCGCAAAACTCATTGGCAAATTTTCATTTCAATCACCCCGCGTATGTTTTTCCTGAAATCACCCAAAATAGAGAAGTGATAAAAGCTCAAAATTTAGGGCATACCTTGTTAAAAGAAAAACAACGTGTTGATAATAATTTTAATATTGAGAATCAACAGTTTTTTATTATTACAGGTGCAAATATGGCGGGTAAAAGTACTTTTTTACGTACGGTTTCATTGTCTATAGTTATGGCTAATATGGGCTTGTGTGTTTGTGCTGAAAGTTTTCAATACAATCCAATAAAATTAATTACAAGTATGCGTACCACAGATTCTTTAGCAGATGATGAATCGTATTTCTTTTCGGAATTAAAAAGGCTTAAATTTATTGTTGATGAAATTAAAACCGATAATTACTTTATAATTTTAGATGAAATTTTAAAAGGAACCAATAGTACCGATAAAGCCATTGGATCAAAGAAATTTGTTCAAAAGTTGGTGGCTTCTAATTCTACAGGAATTATAGCTACGCACGATTTAAGTTTGTGTGAAATTGAACAAGAATTAACCGAAATAAAAAATTATTATTTTGATGCTGAAATTATAAATGATGAACTAAACTTTGATTATCAGTTAAAAAATGGTGTTTGTAAAAATATGAACGCTTCGTTTTTATTGAAAAAAATGGACATAGTTTAAGGGTGTGCATTTACCCAAATTTCACCATCTTTAAAATGTTCTTTTTTCCAAATAGGAACGGTTTCTTTTAGGGTGTCAATACAATATTCACAAGCTTCAAAAGCAGCTTTTCTGTGCGCCGAAGAAACCGAGATAATTACAGGAATATCAGCAATTTTTAACGGTCCAACTGCATGATGAATCGCAATTTTATGAACGTCAAATTTTTCCAAAGCCAAGTCTGCAATTTTTTGCATTTCTTTTAAAGCCATTGGTTCGTAAGCGCTAAAATCTAATAAAATTACTTCTTTGTTTTGGGTTGCGTTTCTTACAGTACCTACAAACTCTACAATGCCACCACAAGAAGCATCTTGTACAAAGTTGTAACAATCCTGTTGGTTTAATGGTTTGTTGGTTATTTTTACTGAAGTTCTATTTTCCATTCTTTTAACTAAATCTTTTACAAAGTTAACAAATCAAAAATGTACTTTTGTCCGTTCATAAATTATATTCAATTATTGATGAAAAAAATATTTAGAATTGTAAGCATTTTAGAAGGAGTTTCTTATTTATTATTACTTTTTATAGCAACGCCCATAAAATATATTTTAGGAAATGAAATGTTTGTAAAAATGCTAGGAATGCCGCACGGTTTACTGTTTATTGTGTACATTATTTTAGCAATTATGTTGAAATATGAATTGGGTTGGGAAAACAAAAAGTTCTTCATAATTTTAATGGCTTCTGTAATTCCTTTTGGGACGTTTTATGTTGATAAAAAATATTTAAGGGCTTAATTTTAAGCGTGCTTAAAACCAATTTTTTCTTTTGAAATAAGCAATCATAGCTCCAAATATTACAATTATTACCGCCCAAACAATGTGGTAACCCCATTTAAAATGCAACTCGGGCATATTTACAAAGTTCATTCCGTAAATTCCAGCAATAAATGTTAACGGAATAAATATAGAAGAAACCACCGTGAGTGTTTTCATAACCTGGTTCATTCTATGTCCTTGAACCGAGAAAAATAATTCAATACTACTAGATAAACTGTTTTCAATTTTTTCGCAGTTATCAATAATTGTCAAGCATAAATCCTTCAATTCAAAAAAGTATTTAATGTGCCTTTTGTCAATCAAAGCAAATTCTTCACGTTCAATTTTTGTGATAAATTCTTTTATAGGGTTGACATTTTTTTTAAGATGATTTAGTTGCGTTTTATAAACTTCAATTTCTTTCAAAATTGCAGGCGAAGGATCTTCATTGATATCAATAATACCAAATTTTTCAGTATTAGTTTCAATAGCGTCAATGGTTTTAAAATAATTATCTAAAATAGCTTCAATTAATAAATACAATAAATAATCAACAGATCTTTCGTGTAAAACCCCTGTTTTTTCTCTTAAACGGTGTCTAATATGAGTAAAATAATCTGCTTTTCTTTCTTGAAATGAAACCAAAAAGTTTTTTCCTAAAATAAAACTTATTTGTTCCGAATTAATTTCATTGGTTTCTGAAGGTAAAATAGATTGCAATGAAAAGAACCAATAATTTTCATATTCCTGAAATTTTGGGCGTTGATTTACATCTAAAATATCTTGAATGGCTAAATTATGAATTCCAATTTTTTTACAAAGATTTTCAATAACTTCAACATCATGTATGCCATGTGTGTTTAACCAGTATTGTTTATTTTTAGTTGCAAAATTATTAAAATCGGTTGCTTTTAAATGTGAGAGTTCCATAAAACTGTCTTCAGAATATTCAAATAATTGAAGACTGATTTCTTTCTCAAACTGGGTTCCCGTAAATACAAAATTTAACGGGTTGTGTTTTTTTCTATTTAATCGTTTCTTTTTCACTTGGTTGAATTATATGCTAAAAATAACTAAAATAATATTAGCCTCCACTAACTGGCGGAATAATAGCAACTACATCGTTGTTTTGAAGTAATTGGTCATCTTCAGCATAGGTTTCGTTTACAGCAACCGCAAAATCGTTGATGTTTTTTAATGAAGTAAACTGCTCAATAAGTTTTAGCTTCAATGCTTCTATAGAGCTGTTTTCAGGAACTTCATACGACATTGAACTTTCGCCTACTAAATCAGTGGTAATTCCAAAAAATAAAAGTTGAATTTTCATAAGTTCATTTTAATTGTATTACAAAAATAGGGTATTTCTTTTAACAATTTTTCTTAATTATTTAAAATAATTCTAAATAGTATATGTGTGATATGGATTACAAAACTCATTTTTTCATTGATTAAATTTGTTATAATTCAAACTATTTTACAAAAAATGAAGTACGGTTTTATAATTGACAACCGAAAATGTATTGGTTGTCATGCTTGTACAACTGCCTGTAAATCTGAGCACGACGTGGCGGTTGGAGTTAACAGAACGTATGTTAAGCAAGTTGAAAAAGGTGAATTCCCCAATACACGTCGAATTTTTTCAGTAATGCGATGCAACCATTGTACGGATGCTCCTTGTGTTGAAATTTGTCCTGTGGAAGCGCTCTATACTCGTGAAGACGGTATAGTAGATTTTGACAACAATCGTTGTATTGGTTGTAAATCATGCATGCAGGCTTGTCCTTACGACGCCTTGTATATTGACCCTGATAACAATACTGCTGCAAAATGTAATTATTGTTCTCATAGGGTTGAAGTTGGTCGTGAACCAGCCTGTGTTACGGTGTGTCCAGAACACGCAATTATTGCGGGTGATATGCACAATCCTGAAACCGAAATTTCTCAATTGTTAGCACGTCAGGCAGTTAAAGTTCGTAAGCCAGAAAAAGGTACCAATCCAAACCTGTTTTATATTGATGGAGACGATGCGTCCTTAATTCCTGAAGCAACCGATAAGTCGGGTGCTTGGTTATGGAATTCACAGGCACGTGGGGTTGGTCATTTTGCCAAGGCTGCAGAAAAAATGTTGCACACCAATAATGATGTAGATTTATTACAAATGACGATTGATAATGATATTGAAGCGGCATACCAACGAAAAGATTCAGAAAACCCAAATTATATTGATGTGTTATCAGGAAAAGCACGTAGAGTGTATGATACACCCGATAAAGGAATTTTGTGGGGTTGGGAAGTTGCTGCGTATGTATTTACAAAAGCCATTGCAGCTGGCGCATTTTTAATTCCGTTTTTAGCCATTGTATTAGGGTATGAAGTTTCTTCAACCGCAAAATTATGGTCGGCAGGAATATCATTAGTAGGTTTGGCTTTAACAGGTTTATTCTTGGTAATGGATTTAGACAGACCAGACCGGTTTTTGAACGTTTTATTACGTCCGCAGTGGAATTCTTGGTTGGTAAAAGGTGGTTACATCATTTCAATTTTTGGCTTATTAGTAACCATTTGGGCTGCTATGACCTTCTTTGAAATAAAAACAGGTGAATCCATTTTAGTATGGGTAACAGCAGTTTTTGCTATTTTATTAGCAGTGTATACAGCGTTCTTATTTGCACAAGCAAAAGGGCGCGATTTTTGGCAAAGTCCAACATTACCGTTACATATGTTAGTGCATAGTGTAATGGCTGGAGCTTCCATTTTTGTATTGGCAGCATTGTTCTTTGGAAATGAAAGTTGGATGCACATTTTAGTGCCGATTTTAAGTATTGCCTTGGTTGCAAACTTATTTACATTGGTTGCAGAGTTAACAATTACACACCCTACAACTTCAGCAAAAAAAGTAGTTAGCATGATTACTAAAGGGCGTTACAGAAATCTATTTTGGATAGTTTCAGTAATTATAGGAAACATTATTCCACTGGTTTTTTTAATGCTTGGAAATTCAGAAGTATTGGTAATTGGATCGGCGGTATTCGTTTTAATAGGAATTGTAGCAACGGAGAAAATTTGGGTGGAAGCACCACAAAGAATTCCATTAGCTTAATTAAGTTTAAGGGTTGAAGAGGTTTAAAGGTTTAAGGGTTGAAGGGTTTAAGAAGTTTAAGGGTTGAAGGGTTGAAGAGGTTTAAAGGTTTAAGAAGTTTTAAGGGTTTAAAGGTTTAA
>CBDUAL010000047.1:0-13714 GCA_965365125.1 uncultured Lutibacter sp. | reverse complement strand
ATAAAAATTATAAAAAATTAACAAAAGAACTTTTAACAAAATCTAAAATAAAATGAAAATACCCAACAAAATGACGGCGGAAGATGCTGTTAAGTTAATCAAATCAGGAGATAGAGTTTTAATCCAAGGTGGTTCGGCAACACCTCAAGCATTAATTAATGCAATGGTTGCACGTGCACCTGAATTAAAAGGTGTAGAAATATGCCACTTACATACTGAAGGAGCATGTGGATATACTGCACCTGAATTAAGAGAAAGCTTTCATACTAGTGCATTCTTTCTTGGTGGAAATGTAAGAAAAATGGTAGGTGACACTGTTGATTATATTCCAATCTTTTTAAGTGATATTCCAAGTTTATTCCGTCAAGGATATATGGATTTAGACGTGGTAATGGTAAATGTTTCACCACCTGATAACCACGGATTTTGTTCATTAGGAGTTTCTGTTGATATTGTATTAGCAGGTATTGAGCACGGTAAAACAATTATTGCTCAAATTAACCCACGCATGCCAAGAACCTTTGGAGATGCTCAAGTTCACTTAAGAAACTTTACAGCTTGTGTTGATGTTGTTGAAGAAATTTACGAAATGAAGTTTGTAAGCCCTTCAGAAGAAGAAAAATCAATTGGTAAAAATATCGCTGGTATTATTGATGATGGAGCTACGCTTCAAATGGGTATTGGTGGTATTCCAAACGCAGTTTTAACGTTCTTACACAACCATAAAAATTTAGGTGTACATACTGAAATGTTCTCTGAAGGATTAGTTGACTTAGTAGAAAAAGGAATTGTAAATGGTTCTCAAAAGAAAACAAATCCTTATAAAATTGTATCAGGTTTTGCAATGGGAACAAGACGTTTATACGATTTTATGGATAACAATCCAGAAATTGAAATGAGAGATATTGCTTATGTAAATGACACTGCAATTATCCGTCAAAACCCAAAAGCTACGGCTATTAACTCAGCTATTGAAGTTGACTTAACAGGTCAAGTTTGTGCAGACTCTATTGGACCAAGAATGTATTCTGGAGTAGGTGGACAAATGGACTTTATGCGTGGATCTGCTTTATCACCAGGAGGGAAACCAATTATTGCAATTACATCTACAACTGGAAGAGGAGTTTCAAAAATTGTTCCTATGTTAAAACAAGGAGCAGGTGTAGTAACTACGCGTGCACACGCAAGATATGTAGCTACTGAGTTTGGTATTGCTGAATTATTTGGTAAAAACTTAAAACAACGTGCACAAGCATTAAGAAATATTGCACATCCAGATAGTAGAGAAGAATTAGATAAAGCTATTTTCGAAAGATTTGGAAGTAGTTTAATGGTAAAATAAATATAGTAAAGTTAGAGTCTTTGAATTTTTGTAATTTTGAAGACTCTAATTTTAAATTCATAATAAATTCAAATATAATGAGCGATAAAAATAAAGCCCTATTTTCTGAATTCCCTCCAGTTTCTACTGAGCAGTGGATGGAAAGAGTAACGGCAGATTTAAAAGGAGCTGATTTTGATAAAAAACTAGTTTGGAAAAACTTAACTGGAATCAATATTCAACCTTGCTACAACGCAGAAAACAAAATTGAACAACTTCAAAATACTGGAGAAAACTCTCAAGCATTAGTAAATTATAGAAGTATAGCAGTTTGTTGCGCTGATTCTGGAAACGGTTTAGCTAAAAAAGCTATTGAAGAAGGAATGAACGGATTAATTTTCTCTTTAGAAGAAAATGTTGCTGTTGCTGAACTTTTAAACGGTATTGATTTAAACACAACTACTGTTGCTTTTGAATTGTCTGCTAACGCTGTTGCTTTTGCTTCAGATTTAGTAGCATTTGCAAAAGGAAAAGACTTAAAAGGATATATTAACACAGGTAGTATTTCTAATTACGTAACTACAGGTTCTTTTGATGAAAATCAAGTTGAAGTGGCTACAGAATTGGTGAAATTAACTGCTGATTATCCAAACTTTAAAGCAATCACAGTTTCAGGAACTGAATATTTAGATTCAGGTGCAAACCAAGTTCAAGAAATTGCTTATACCTTAAACTCGTTAGTTTTCTTAATTGAAAAACTTTCAGAAAAAGGTGTTGCAATTCAAACAATATTTAACAACTTAAACTTTAAACTAGCTATTGGTTTAGAATATTTTGTTGAAATTGGTAAATTTAGAGCATTCAACAGTTTATTGGCTGAAGTTGCTTCAAAATACGGAGTTGCTGAACTTTCAAATACAATTACAGCTAAAACTTGTATCTGGACAAAATCTGTTACCGATGCTGAAACTAACTTATTACGTTGTACAACTGAGGCAATGTCTGCTATTTTAGGAAATGTAGATGCTGTTTTAATTGATGCTTACGATAAGGAGTTTAAAAACCCTTCAGATTTCTCAAGCAGAATTGCTGGTAATATTACTACAATTTTAAAAGAAGAATCTTACTTTGGAAAAGTTTCAAATCCGGTTGATGGATCTTACTATATTGAAGAAGTTTCTTCAAAAATAGCTGAAAAAGCATTGGAATTATTCCAAGCTATTGAAGCTGATGGTGGTTTTTATACTGCCTTTGAAAACGAAACAATTCAACAACAAATTGCTGACATTCGTTTACAAAAACTAAAATTAATTAGCCAACGCAGAACTCCATTAGTAGGTGTTAACAAATACCCTAACTTAATGGAAACGATTGCTATTGATATTCTTTCAGAAGGAGGAGAAGTTAATTCAAAAGTATTAACTCCAAGAAGAGCTTCTTTAGAAATTGAAGCTTTAAGAAGAAAAACGGAAGAATTAGTAGCTGATACCAACGTACGCCCTATTGTACAATTAGCTAGTTTTGGAAACTTAAATATGCGTAAAGCTAGAGCAGCTTTTGCTTATGACTTTATTGGTGTTAGTGGTTTTGACGTTCACCAAGAAGAAAGTTTTGAAAGCGCTGATGCGGCGGCTACAGCAAGTGCAAATGCAGACTCTCACGTAGTTGTTATCTGTAGTTCAGATCAAGATTACGACGAAAATGCTGTTGCATTTATAAAAGCATTTAGAGCAATTGCTGCTGACAAAGTATTGTTATTAGCTGGTGCTCCAAAAAATATGGATGAATTAACTGAAGCTGGTTTAGATGGTGTTGTAAATATGAGATCAGATGTACTGGTAACACTTTCTAAAATTCAGAATAAAGTTCAAAAAACATTAAAATCTTAAGAAGTATGAAACCAGATTTTTCAGATATTAAATTAAATTCAGCTGTACAACAAACAGCTGCAACTTCAGAGAATCAAGACGTTTGGAATACTCCTGAAGGAATCCCTGTAAAAAAACAATTTACAAAAGAAGATATTTCAGAAGCAGAACATTTAGGTTATGCTGCTGGTTTACCTCCATTTTTAAGAGGACCTTATAGCGCCATGTATGCTATGCGTCCTTGGACGGTTCGTCAGTACGCAGGTTTTTCAACTGCCGAAGAATCAAATGCTTTTTACAGAAGAAATTTAGCTGCAGGTCAAAAAGGACTTTCAGTTGCTTTTGATTTAGCTACACACCGTGGATACGATTCAGATCACCCACGTGTAACAGGTGATGTTGGTAAAGCCGGTGTTGCCATAGATTCTATTTTAGATATGGAAATTTTGTTCGATCAAATTCCATTAGATAAAATGTCGGTTTCTATGACAATGAACGGAGCTGTATTACCAATTATGGCCTTTTATATTGCTGCGGCAAGAAAACAAGGTGTTTCTTTAGATAAACTTTCTGGAACCATTCAGAATGATATTTTAAAGGAATTTATGGTACGTAATACCTACATTTATCCACCAGCACCTTCTATGAAGATTATTGGTGATATTTTTGATTACACTACTAAAAATATGCCTAAGTTTAATTCAATTTCTATCTCGGGTTACCATATGCAAGAAGCTGGTGCAACTGCTGATATTGAATTGGCTTACACATTGGCAGATGGTATGGAGTACATTAGAACTGGTTTAAAATCTGGTTTAAAAATTGATGAGTTTGCTCCTCGTTTATCATTCTTCTGGGCAGTAGGAATGAATCACTTTATGGAAATTGCAAAAATGCGTGCTGCACGTATGCTTTGGGCAAAAATCATTAAGTCTTTCAACCCAACAAATCCAAAGTCAATGGCATTGCGTACGCATAGTCAAACTTCAGGATGGAGTTTAAGTGAGCAAGACCCTTTCAACAACGTAGCTAGAACTTGTATTGAAGCGATGGCTGCTGGATTAGGTGGTACGCAATCTTTACACACAAATGCATTGGATGAAGCTATTGCTTTACCAACAGATTTCTCTGCACGTATTGCACGTAATACGCAAATCTTTATTCAAGATGAAACGCAAATGACAAAATCTGTTGATCCTTGGGCTGGTTCTTACTATGTTGAGTATTTAACTCAAGAAATAGCTAAAAAAGCTTGGGCATTAATTGAAGAAGTTGAAGAATTAGGTGGAATGGCAAAAGCTATTGAAACTGGAGTTCCAAAATTACGTATTGAAGAAGCTTCAGCACGTAAACAAGCGCGTTTAGATTCTTGTCAAGATATTTTAGTTGGTGTAAACAAATTTCAAACGAAAGAAAAATCTAACATTGAAATTTTAGAGGTTGATAACACTGTTGTAAGAGATTCTCAAATTGAGCGTTTAAACAAAATGAAAGCTGAACGTAATTCAGAAGTTGTTGCCGCTAATTTAAAAGCTCTTGAAGACTGTGCTGGAGGTGGTGAAGGTAACTTATTAGCCTTGGCTGTTGAAGCTGCTGAAAATTTTGCTACTTTAGGTGAAATTTCTGATGCTTTAGAAGTTCACTTTGGAAGACATAAAGCTGAAACTAAATTAATAAGTGGCGTGTACGGTAAAGAAGTAAATAACGATAATACGTTTGCAAAAGCACAGCAATTAGCTGATAAATTTGCAGAAATTGAAGGTCGTAGACCAAGAGTTATGATTGCAAAAATGGGACAAGACGGGCACGATAGAGGTGCAAAAGTTGTTGCTTCTAGTTTTGCTGATTTAGGTTTTGATGTGGATATGGGACCTTTATTCCAAACTCCTGAAGAAGTTGCAAAACAAGCTATTGAAAACGATGTGCATTTTGTAGGTGCTTCAAGTTTAGCTGCTGGTCACAAAACATTAATTCCTCAATTAATTGAAGAGTTAGCTAGTTTAGGAAGACCTGATATTATGGTATTTGCAGGTGGAGTTATTCCAGCGCAAGATTACGATTACTTATTCGAAAGAAAAGTAGCTGCTGTATTTGGTCCTGGTACTGTTATTTCAGAATCTGCCATTACAATTATGGAAAAATATTTAGAACAAGAATAGGTTTTAAATTTCAACTATATAAAAAGCCCGAACATTTAATTGTTCGGGCTTTTTTTGTGGTTATTTCAAAATAAGTATTCGTTAAATTAATACACTTTAAAAATAATATTAATCATTATTTTTGCATTTCAACAAATATAAAATATGGATTTTTCAAAAGTAAAATTGGTTGTTACGGATATGGATGGAACTTTACTAAACTCACAAAGTAAAGTTAGCGATCAGTTTTTAGGCTATTACAAGCAACTAAAAAAATTGAATATCCAATTTATAGCTGCAAGTGGGCGACAGTATTTTAGCATTATTGACAGGTTTGATAAAAGTATTCAACATGAAATTACCATTGTAGCTGAAAATGGTGCATTCGCAAAGTACGGAAACAAAGAATTATTTACGACTAACATCCCTACAAAACACATTTCAAAAAGCATTCATCTTTTACGAAAATTAGCCAATGTTTATATTGTTTTATGTGGAAAAAAATGCGCTTATATTGAAACTAATGATGAAGACTTTGTGGCTATGTTTCAAAATTACTATTCTGAATATACCATTGTAGACGATTTAACCAAAGTTACTGACGATACGTTTTTTAAAATAGCAGCTTTTCATTTTGAATGTTCTGAAACCAATATTTACCCTGCAGTTAAACACCTTGAAAATGAACTTCAAGTAATTGTTTCTGGTGAACAATGGTTAGATATTTCTCATTCGAATGCCAACAAAGGCTATGCTTTAAATATTCTGCAAAATAAATTAGGCATTACTAAACAAGAAACCATGGTTTTTGGAGATTATAACAACGATTTAAAAATGATTGAATTGGCCGATTTTAGCTATGCCATGGAAAATGCACATGCAAATGTAAAAAAAGCGGCTAAATTTCAAACAAAAACAAACGATGAGCAAGGTGTTGAGTTTATTCTTGAGCAGCTTGTCAATTCAAGAAAATAATAACTAATTAATAAATGGATACCTACCTGCTCACAGGTATCACAATCAACTATTAAGACAAACCAATACTAACATTGCTGCGTAAGCAAAAATCTATTAAAAGATCCTTCATTCATTATATTACATTCAGAATAACACTTAATTAGCCAAAGTCCAATAAACACCAATTACCAAAGCAAATAAACCACCTGCTAAACGAATGCCTTTAAAAAAGGTTTCGTTGTGGTCTTGTTTTGAAAATGCAGCAATATTTCCAATAACCATAGCAAAGGCAATCATAGCTAATAAAGTTCCAATAGCAAAGCCAATAATATATTTGACAGCATCTAATGTTGAAGTAAATCCAATTACGGGCAAAAACAATAAAAAATGTGCAACCCCTGCCAACCCGTGTACAAAACCAACTGATAAAGAAGCTATAATACCTTGTTTTAAATTTGGGTGCGTATGGTTGTGAACATTTTCTGATTGATGTTGATGCGAATGTTTATGAATTACAGGATTTCCGTTACTATGAATATGCGTGTGTTTATGCTTTTTATCTTCTTTAAAAATTTTAAATAAAATCCATATACCTAGAAAAATCAAAATAACTCCAACAAATTGTTCACTGTGTGTTGAAATTTTTTCAATAGGAATTAATTCCTTAAAAAATAAAAATAATACACCTATTGACAGCATGCCGAGTAAATGACCAATTCCCCAAAACAAACCAACTTTCCAGGCTTTCTTTTTACTTTCAATAGCAAAAGGTGTTACAGCTGCTAAATGATCAGGACCCGAAATTACGTGCAATAAGGCTGCAATAATACCTGCAAACAAGGGAAAGGTAAGTTCCATTCATCTAAATTTTTCCAAGTTAAATTTACAAGAATAAATTCTTTTTTCACATAAAAAAACCAAGATAAAAAAATTCAATCTTGGCTTCTATTTAACTATTCGTAAATAGTTAATTTCGGGTTTCTTCAAAATAAGATTTAGCGATAGCCTCTCTATGATCTGGATGTGCAATATTTACCAAAGCTTTTACACGTTGTTTAATTGTTTTTCCATACAAATCGGCAACACCATATTCTGTAGCAATATATTGCACATGAGATCTTGTAGTTACCACACCTGCGCCTTTATTTAAAAATGGCACAATTCTGCTAATCCCTTTTTTAGTTTGAGAAGGCAACGCAATAATAGCTTTACCTCCTTCACTTAAACTTGCACCTCTAATAAAATCCATTTGACCACCAACACCCGAAAACATATTGGCACCAATAGAATCTGCACATACTTGACCAGTAACATCAACTTGAATGGCTGAATTTATAGCTACCATTTTAGGGTTCTGACGAATGTTAGCAACGTTATTGGTATAATCACATGAACGCATTTCAATAAACGGATTGTCATCAACATAATCGTATAAGCGCTTTGAACCTCCTAAAAAAGTAGTCAATGCTCTTCCTGCATTTATACCCTTATAATTTCCGTTAATTACGTTTGATAAAATTAAATCAATCACACCATCTGAAAACATTTCAGTATGTAAACCTAAATCTTTATGGTTTCCTAAACGCGATAAAACCGCATTTGGAATTGATCCAATACCCATTTGCAAAGTACTTCTATCCTCAATTAATTGCGCCACATTATCGCCTATTTCATTTTCAATAGCTGTAGGTGTTGCATTTATAAACTCGTGAATTGGCTCGCTAAATTCAACAAATGTATTTAGTTCTGAAATATGGATCAATCCTTCACCATGAACTCTTGGCATTTGATCGTTAATTTGCGCTATTACGTGTTTTGCGTTTGTTATTACCGATAAAATAGCTTCCACAGAAACCCCTAAAGAACAATAACCGTGCTTATCTGGAGTTGAAACCTGAATTAAAGCTACATCAACAGGTAATACATTTCTTTTAAATAAATTAGGCACTTCACTTAAAAAAACGGGGGTATAAGAACCGTTACCAGCTTTTAAGGTATGACGCACATTTTTACCTATAAATAATGAGTTTACATGAAAACTATCTTTATAAATTGGATCTGCATAAGGTGTTTTTCCTTCAATATGTAAATGGCAAACTTCAACATCCTTCAACTCTTCATGTCTTGCAGACATGGCATTTATTAACTCTTGAGGAGCTGCCGCTGCCGCCTGAATATAAACTCTATCGTTAGATTTTATAACTTCTACGGCTTCTGCCGCTGATACTGCTTTATACATACACACCTATTTAATTTGTTAAAAAACTATAAAAACACAAATTTAATGATAATTATGTAATTTTACACTTTTAAACAAGCTATTTATTACACTTTATTCATTTCAAGCAATTCACTCTACAGTTTAATAAATTCTTTTTTTTAAAGTACCTTTGCAAAATAAATTTTCAGAAGAAATGATCAAGATTAAAACTCGTGAGGAAATTGAATTAATGCGTGAAAGTGCATTAATTGTTTCTAAAACATTAGGAATATTAGCAAAAGAAGTAAAACCTGGGGTTACAACGTTACATTTAGATAAATTAGCAGAAGAATTTATTAGAGATCAAGGAGCTATTCCTGGATTTTTAGGATTGTACGATTTCCCTAATACACTTTGTATGAGTCCGAATGCACAAGTGGTACACGGTATTCCTAGCAATAAACCGTTGGTTGAAGGTGATATTATCTCCATTGATTGTGGCGCTTTAAAAAATGGATTTTACGGAGACCACGCTTATACTTTTGAAGTGGGTGAAATTGATCCTGAAACAAAAAAATTATTACAAGTTACTAAAGAAAGTTTGTACGAAGGTATTCGAGAGTATAAAGCAGGTAATAGAGTTGGCGATGTTGGTTTTGCCATTCAAAATTACTGTGAAAATCATGGCTACGGAATTGTTAGAGAATTGGTAGGTCACGGTTTAGGTAAAAAAATGCACGAAGATCCTGAAATGCCTAACTATGGAAGAAGAGGTAGAGGTAAAAAATTTACAGAAGGAATGGTAGTTGCTATTGAGCCTATGGTAAATTTAGGAACGCATAGAATTAACCAATTGAATGATGGTTGGACTATTTTAACGCAAGATGGAAAACCTAGCGCTCATTTTGAACATGATGTTGCCATTGTAAACGGAAAACCTGAATTACTCTCTACATTTAAATATGTGTATGCAGCCCTTGGAATTGAAAGTAATGAAGAGGATGAGTTTAGAGCAATTCCATTAATTGTTTAATAGAAGACTGTGAGCAATTAAAACCAATGGTAAGTAAGCTGTTTAAATTTTTTCTGAATTTAATTCCAAGACCTTTTTTAATTAAAATAAGTTATTGGGTTAGTCCTATTGTATCTTTCTTTTTAAAAGGAAATACATTTACTGATCCTATTGATGGAAAAAGTTACCGTAAATTTTTACCGTACGGTTATGGTGAGCAAAGAGAAAATGCTTTGGCCCCAGGAACCTTATCTTTAGAAAGACATAGACTGCTTTGGCTATATTTAAAAAACGAAACCGATTTTTTTACTGCACCTAAAAAAGTATTACACATTGCCCCAGAACAATGCTTTTTAAAATTGTTTAAACAGCAACAAAACCTACATTATATTACTGCAGATTTATATTCGCCCATTGCTGATGTAAAAGCAGATATTTGCGATTTACCTTTTGAAGAAAACGCATTTGATGTTGTTTTTTGCAATCATGTATTAGAGCATATTGAAGATGATAAAAAAGCCATGAGTGAATTGTACCGTGTGCTAAAACCTGGTGGTTTAGGTATTTTTCAAATTCCGCAAGATTTAACTTTAGAAACTACTTACGAAGATTTTTCAATTACTTCAAAAGAAGAACGAAAAAAACACTTTGGTCAATACGATCACGTTCGTATTTACGGAAAAGACTATTTTAACAAGCTTAGAGCTGCCGGATTTATTGTTGAAGAAATCAATTATTCTAAAACATTAAAACCTGAATTAGTTACCAAATACTGCTTAACAAAAGGTGAAATTTTACCAGTTTGTAATAAGTAACTTAATTGTCAAAATTAGTTGAAGTAGTTGTTTTCATTTCTCCATTCTCATCAACATAAATTAAAAAGGCTTTTAACTCAGGGTGGTTTTTAAGAAATTGTTGCGTTTTTTCTAACCCCATTGCCATAAAAGCAGTTGCATATCCGTCAACATCAGCACAATCAGATTTTGAAATTACTGAGGCGCTTAACAAATTACTTTCAGAAGCAAAACCTGTTTTGGTATTTATGGTATGTACATATTTTTTACCGCCTTCTGTAGTTCTGTATTTTCGATAATTTCCTGAAGTAGCTATAGATTCATCATGCAGTTGAATAGTTGTAGCAAAAGAACGAGATCCATCAAAATTTGGGTTTTCAATAGCTATTCTCCAAGGAGTATTTTTCTCATTTACACCACGTGCTCTAATTTCACCACCTATTTCAACCAAATAATTTTGAATATTGTATTGTTCAAAAAGCCGCCCCACAACATCAACCAAATATCCTTTTCCAATAGCATTAAAATCGAAATAAATTTCAGGATATTTTTTTACCACTTTTCCATTTTCAATTTTAACCTTATCAAACCCAACAAACCTTAATAATTCATTAATTTTTAATGAATCTAGGTCTTCAATTTTAGCTCCAGGTCCAAATCCCCACGCATTCACCAACACACCAATTGTAGGATCAAAATCTCCCTTTGTTTCTTTATAAATCTTTTCTGATTTTGTAAAAACTTCTTCAAAATAAGCATCAATTAACACCGTACTATCACCTTTGTTTATTTTTGAAATATCAGAAGTGGGAATGTAGGTTGAAGTTGATTTATTAATTGCCTTAATTAAACTATCTATTTTAGGTTGAAAATCTATAGTTCTTGTATCAATATAACGTATTGAAAATGTGGTTCCAATAGCATTTCCTTGCAGTACTTTTAAATTATTCTCTGTATTATTACACGAAAAAAACAGAAATACAATAACAATAATAGCATATTTTTTCATTGCTAAACTCCCTTTTTAATTATTAAATAAACATACTTCAAAGATACCATTAAAATATATCTTAAAAACATCTTAAATTTTTTGTTTTACTACAAAGAGACGGGTATTTTTTTTAACTTTGTGTGTCTTAAATTTTTAAATATATTATGAAGAAATTAATTGTATTAATGGTGTTAGCATCTGTTGTGCTAAGTTCATGTGTTTCAAAAAAGAAATACACAGAATTAGAAGGAAATTATAGTGAAAAAAGTCAGGAATTAGTTGATGTAAAAGCTGATTTAATGAAATGTCAAGTTGAAAATGAAAGTAAAATTTCTTCACTTGAACAAAGAATTGTTGATTTAAACAAGGATAAAGAAAAAACATTGGAATATGTTGACAATTTAACTGTACTTTCAAAATCTGCTTCTGATAACATTAAAGAAACATTAGCTCAAATGGGTAAAAAAGATGAATATATTCAATATATTCAAAAAGCGGTTACCAAAAAAGATTCAATTAATTTAGCACTTGGTTATAAATTAAAAAGTGTGTTAGCTGACGGATTTAGTGATGAAGACATTGAAGTTAATGTTGAAAAAACGGTAGTTTATATTTCAATTGCTGATAAATTATTATTTAAAAGTGGAAGCGCTACAATTTCGCCTAAAGCTAAAGAAGTGTTAAGTAAAGTTGCTGAAGTTATTGGAGCTCAACCTGATCTTGAAGTTATGGTTGAAGGTTATACTGATAATAAGCCTATTAAAACTTCTTGTATTAAAGATAACTGGGATTTAAGTGTGAAACGTTCTACTTCAGTTATTAGAGTATTACAAGACGACTTTAACATTGAGCCTGCTCGTTTAGTAGCTGCTGGTAGAAGTGAGTATATGCCTTTAGCAAGCAATGATACTGTTGAAGGAAGATCTAAAAACAGAAGAACTCGTATTGTTTTAATGCCTCAATTAGATCAATTCTTTGATTTATTAGAGCAAAAGGTTGACTAATAAAGTTCATTACATATATAAAAAGCCTCTTCAATTGAAGAGGCTTTTTTAGTTAATTTAATGCCACATCTAAAAACTGTATTCCCTCATATTGCAATAAATATGCTTCATTTAAGTTTGGCGGCAATGTTTCATTTTTCATATTTCCTAAACCCACACCAGCAAACAAAACCTTAGCCTGCTGTGATTGTGCATGCTTTTTAAAGGTTTCCATCCAAATAACATCAAAAGTGATAGGAGATCCTGTTATACTAGCTGCCTTTACAATTACAAAATAACGCTGGTTATTTTTATCAATACAAACGTATTGCGGATGACGCTTTAATTGGCTGTTTATCGCTATAAATTCAAATCCTCTAGACTCAAGATCCTTTCCAACAATATTCATTGCTAAATTGTGTAATTCTTGATCTGAAAGTGGTTTACTCATTTGCATTGTTTTAGTATATACTTATTCGTTTTTTAGAACTTCATTAGATTCCATAAAAAAATCCGACACAAAGGTATCGGATTTTTTTAAAATATTTTGAACTATTGGTTTATCCACCAAAGTCATCAAATCTAATGTTCTCGTCTGCTAAACCAAAGTCTTCACCCATTTTTTGAACAGCTTGGTTCATTAAAGGAGGTCCACAGAAATACAATTCTAAGTCTTCTGGAGCTTCGTGTTTAGATAAATACTCGTCAATTACTGCTTGATGTACAAATCCTGTAAATCCATCTCCATTTGTGTCATTAGCATCCTTCTTATTCACCCAATTGTCTTCAGGTGCAGGTTCAGAAAGCACTAAGTAAAACTTAAAGTTTGGAAACTCTTTTTCTAACTCATAAAAGTGTTCTAAATAGAACAACTCACGTTTAGAACGTCCACCGTACCAATACGTAACTTTTCTTCCAGTTTTTAATGTTTTGAATAAGTGGTATAAGTGCGAACGCATTGGTGCCATACCTGCTCCACCACCAACATATAACATTTCAGCATCAGACTCATTGATAAAGAATTCACCATAAGGACCTGAAATAGTAACTTTATCTCCTTTTTTTCTTGAGAAAATATAAGAAGAAGCAATACCTGGATTTACACTCATCCAACCATTTTTGGCTCTATCCCAAGGTGGTGTAGCTATACGCACATTCAACATAATTTCTCTTCCTTCAGCAGGGTAAGAAGCCATTGAATAAGCACGCTCTACCAATTCGGTATTTTTCATTTTTAAATCCCACAAACCAAATTTATCCCATTCCATTTGGAATTTATCTGGTGTTTCATGTTCTTCAGGATGCGCTGTAATATCTATGTTTTTAAAGTCAACTTCACATTCAGGAATTTCAATTTGAATATACCCACCTGCTTTATATCCCATATCTTCTGGGATTTCAACTACAAATTCTTTAATGAAAGAAGCTACGTTGTAATTACGTACAACTG
>CBDUAL010000046.1:0-13799 GCA_965365125.1 uncultured Lutibacter sp. | reverse complement strand
AAATATCATTTATTTTGAAGTGATTTCAGATAAAAACAACAATTTATTTTCAGGCACTTACACTTATGATAAATGGTTTCAATATTATAATTTATCTAACACGGTATTAAATATTACACGAGCTACACCTCCAGATTTAATTACTGAAAACAACTATAATTTCACTTTAATGGGTGTTAGTGAAGATAATTGGGTAAATTTGGTACTTCAAAAAACTTTTATTGTGAAATAATGAATTTTAGACAGCTCACCTTTTTATTCTTTTTCTTAGTTTTCTTAATTGGTTTTTCACAAGAAAAAACAATACATACCATTGACATTAAAGGGGCTAAAAAAACAAGCATCAACTACTTAAAAAGAATACTAAAATCTAAACCCAATGCTGCGCTAGATAGTACACTTTTATTTAATGATGTTAATCAGTTAAATAGATTGGCAGCCATAGCATACGCAAACTTTAAAGTTGAAAAAACAACAACCAATAACAATTACAATGTAATTTTTACTATTAAAGAAAATTTCACCATTATTCCCGAATTAAATTTTTGGACAAATAATAAGAGTGATATTGCCTATAAAATTGGTGTTTACGACTATAACTTTTTAGGAAAAAACATTGGCATTGGTGGCTTCTATCAAAACAACGGGTACAATACGTATGCTGTAAACTTTAAAGCTCCTCACTTATTTTCAATTAAATTTGGTCTTGCATTTAATCATCAAAATTGGAAAAGTGAAGAGCCGTTGTATTTTGAATCTGGGTCTGCAAATTATCTTTATAATAATATTTCTTATGAAGTTTTAGGATTGTATGAGTTGAATTTAAAAAATAATTTTGAGTTTGGATTTAATAGCTTTAAAGAAAAATATAACTATTTAAACGGGGTTACAAATAATGAGATTCCTCAAAAATTAAACTTGAAAAAATTACTATTTAAATTTGTTTACAACTATTCAAATCTGAAATATTATTTTCAATATTTAGACGGGTTTAAAAGTCAATTTTATGGGCAATTGGTGAAATCTGATGGTGATCAAAAAGATTTTTTAATTGCTTGGAACGATTTCTTTTATTTTAAACGCGTTGGTGAAAGAGGCAATTGGGCCAACAGAATACGTATGGGGTTAGCTACCAATAACGACACTCCCTTTGCTCCTTTTTCATTAGATAATAATGTAAATATTAGAGGTGTAGGTATTATTGTTGATAGAGGTACGGGAAGCATTGTTTTAAACAGTGAATACCGTTATGCTTTGTTAGACAAAAAATCGTTTTGTTTGCAAGGAAACGCTTTTATTGATGCTGGGTCTTGGAGAAATCCAGGAGGTAAATTAAATGATTTTACAAACCATGAAAATATAAAATTGTTTTCAGGAATTGGACTTAGGTTTATTCACAAAAAAATATACAATGCCATACTTAGAATTGACTACGGGTATAGCGTAATGGGTGATGGCACTAATGGAATTGTATTTGGTGTAGGGCAGTATTTCTAATCTTTATGTTTTAGAGGATATAATTCTTGCGCTATAAATGTAGTTGGAAAATTTTCATCGCCTTTAAACCCTATTTCTATATTTTTACCATCCTTAGGAATATAATTCGATTTAAAAACATAATCCCAAATACTTAACGATATACCAAAATTAACACCATATTTATTGGGTAATTTTTTACTATGATGCCAAATATGCATTTTTGGATTATTAAAAATATATTTCAAAAAACCATAATCCCAACCAAGATTTGCGTGATTTAAATGCCCAATAGTTAAAGCCGAAAAGTGAACAATTGCAACATCTTCAACATTAAAACCTGCAATAATTGCCAATGGAATATACAATAGCGATTTGTAAACAATAGGTTCCATCCAATGGTAACGCAAATGCCCCGCAAAACCCATTTCTTTTATTGAATGATGTACCTTATGAAAACTCCATAAAAAGTGAACCCGGTGTAATAATTTATGAACATTCCATTGCACAAAATCTGTTATTAAAAAAAACACTAACAAACTAATTGGCTTTGGCAGGGTGTTTACATCTAACAATTGAAAACTAGTTAACGTTAATCCTACTGTTGAAAGTATATCGTTAAAAAATTGAGCAACTGTATTTGACAATGCTATTAATACTATTAAATTCAGCAAAAAGAAATTGAAAAACATATAGAAAATATCTAACCAAAAACCTTTTCTAAAGATTGATTGGTTTTTACGCCACGGAAAAATAATTTCCAAAAACCATACGACTAAAGAGATTATAATTAAGCCATAAAAATAATTAACCCAATTAGTTTGGAGCATTATTTCTTGCTGAATATAATTCCAATACCCAACGTACGAGTTTTTAATTATGTCTATATATTTTTCAATATCCATTTATGTTGAATTGTTAATTAACAACAACCACCACCATCGTAATGATAAGTAGATTCTGAAATAAAAATATCATCTCTTTTTAATTTTTTTAGATCTCCAGCAGTTTTATCGCAAATAGCTAAAGGTTGATTTTTTAATAATACATGTCCTAAATTATCATCAAAATAATCTTCATCTCCAAAATATATCCCTGCTTTTCCAGTAAAAATACAAGGACCATCTTCAGGCATTGGATCTTTAATTGCTGCCACCTCAATAGATTCAATATAAATCAATTCATCAGTAGCATAATTTTTAGGATCTAGAATTCTATAAGGCTTTCTCGCTCTAATTTCAATAGTTCCAAAACCCGCATCGGTTAACATTTTTACATACGCTGCAATTGGCAAACTACCGCTTAAACATAAGGCTCTTAAACGTTCATCATTTCGTAAGGTTTCATTCATAGGTTGCTCGCAAGTTGGATCACTCATTACCAATTTACCGTGTGGTTTTAAAACACGGTACATTTCTGCAATTGCCTTTTTTAAATCTTCAGCCTTAAAAATATTGAATAAACAGTTTTGAGCTGCCACATCAATAGAGTTATCTTCAACGGGTAAATTTAATGCATCTCCTTTTTTAAGATCTACAAACTCACTTTTAAACCAAGGATTTTGCTCTTCAGCCTCTATAAAATTTTTGCGTGAAGCCTCTAACATTTCGTCTACAACATCAATACCAACAACTCCATTTTTTTGACGATTAAAATATGAAAACTGTAACAGTTCCATACCTCCACCAACACCTACATATAGCATTTTAGGGTTGTTAGATAAATCACGAGCATGCACTGTACTTCCGCAGCCGTAATTCATTTCTTGCATAATTTTAGGGATTTTTAAACCTGGTAATTCCCATATAGGATTTGTTGTGCAACACAAACCAACATCAGGTGTTAGTGCTGCTTCTTTATAAACGTTGTGTGTAGTTTCTAAATAGCTCATTATAATTCTTTTATTAATTCGTTAAAAAGTGTTATCATATTTGGTTCGGCTTTACCTGCCATCTCCATAATTTCAGGAATATTTATAGGTTTTAAATTATCTGGGTTGCATTCATCAGTTAAAACGGTTATTGCAATTGCTTTTACTTTTAACTGATTGGCTACAATAATTTCGGGCACTGTGCTCATTCCTACAGCATCAGCTCCTAGCAGCTTTATCATTCTATATTCTGAACGCGTTTCTAATTGAGGTCCAACAACACTCGCATATACGCCTTTATGTAATTTTATATTATTTTTTGAAGCTATAGCTTCTAGCTTATTGTTTATTTCAACATCGTAAGGTTGATACATATCTACAAAACGCTCACCTAATTGCTCAACGCCTTTAAACGCTAAAGGCGAACCTCCTTGTAAATTAATATGATCGTCAATTAGCATTAATTCACCTTTTTTGAAGTTTAAATTAACCGCACCTGCAGCGTTAGACATTAATAATGTTTTAATTCCTAGTTTCTCCAGTACACGGATTGGGTAGGTAATTTCTTGTAAATTATAACCTTCATACAAATGAAAGCGACCTTGCATTACCACTACTTTTTTACCTCCAAAATTTCCGTAAATTAGTTTTCCTTTATGAAACTCAACTGTAGCAACAGGAAAATGTGGAATATTGCCATATTCAACTTCGCAAATAATTTCAATTTCATTCATTAATTTTCCTAAACCAGTACCTAAAACAATCCCAATTTCTGGAGCTATAAATCCTTGTTGAATTAAAAAATCTGCAGTTTCTTTTATTTTATTAATCATTAATTAACTGTTTAAGTTTTGTGTTTTTTTCCAAATCTTCATAAGTATCAATATCATTTAGTTCTTCTAAATATGAAATTGATTGCTCTTTTAAACCTTGTAAGGTATCATTTAAAACTGTTGAAGTTCCCCATTTTTTATACTGAAAAATAGCTTTATTTACTTTTTTCAATCCTAATAAATAGTACCCCCCATCTTCGGCAGGACCAATTACAACATCATTATTAGTTAAGTTTTCAAAAGCTGTATTTATATGTTTTTCTTCTAAATCAAATAAATCGCTACCAACAATAACCACTTTTTTATAACCACTTTCAAATCCTTTTTTAAAGGCATTATACATTCTAATTCCTAAATCTTCCCCCTCTTGTTGGTGCTTTTGGTAAGCTTCACTCCAACCATCATTATTTCTAACTTTTACCGAATAATAAATAGCTTTATCGCAATCTATTTTCTCAATAGTACTTGCTGTATGCGCCAACAATATTTTATAGGTTTTTAAAGCCGCTTTATCTCCTATAGTTTTTGCTAAACGGGTTTTTACTTTTCCTAGCTCAGGGTTTCTTGTAAAAACAAGTAGTAAATTATTCTTCATAAATCTTCTCTCCTTTTAATAAAAACTTACTCCAATCTTTATTAAATGTATGTACTTTTTTTGTTTTTTTTCCTTCTGAATTTATCAAAAAAAACTCATTATTACTCCATTCAAAAATACCTCCGTATAAATTATAAACATTTGTATAACCTGCTTCTTTAATTTTTTTAGCGATGGTTTCTGAACGAATTCCTACAGAACAATACACTACAATTTTTCGGTTCTTGTCTTCAATACTCTTGGTTATTTCTTTTATGTTGAAGTAATTATAGCCAACCAAAACCGCATTATTTAAATGACTAGTTTTAAACTCCTTTGGCTCGCGAGAATCTAACAACACTACATTTGTATCTTTAGATAATTCATTTACACTTATATACGGAATGCTATGATCGTTGTGCTTATTCAACACTTTTTGTAGCGTTTCTTGGGCATTTCCAAATTGAATACCCAAAAATAAAACCGTTATAAATGTCATCATTTTTATCATCCTATAATTTCATATTAAACTACGGCACCTTGACAACTGCTACCAGTACCTGCTGTACAACCGTAGCAATGTTGCGATGTAATAATGGTTCTATTACTTAACAAATCTTCATTAAATGTACTTATATGTTTTGATTCACTTGCTACTTTTAAATTCAGCATTTGATTAAAATCACAATCATACAACCAACCATCCCAACTTACCGAAATAGTATTTGTACACATTACATTTTTTACAGCTTCAGGATTGTAAGCGTCTACTAATTCTGTCATATATTCTTCATAGTTTTCTGAGGCAATTAAATAATCTAAAAATCGACTAATTGGTAAATTAGTAATAGCAAATAAACTATGAAACTCAATATTAAAATCTTCTTTTAAAGCCTTTTTAAATTTGACCTCTAATCCCATTTGGTCACCAGGCAAAAATGCCCCTGACGGATTGTAAACTAAATCTAACTTCAAATTTGAATTTGGCATGCCATAACCAACTGCATTCAACATTTCTAATGCTTCAATAGATTTACTAAAAACTCCGTTTCCGCGTTGTTTATCAGTTTTTCCTTGTGTCCAATGTGGCATGGATGAAACTACATGAACATTGTGCTTTTTAAAGAACTCAGGCAAATGATGGTACTTTTTGTTTGAAGTAATTATTGTTAAATTGGAACGTACAATAAAATCTTTAATTCCAACTTTTGAAGCTTCTTCTACAAACCACTCAAAATTAGGGTTCATTTCTGGTGCTCCACCGGTTAAATCAAGCGTATGTGCGTTTGTTTTTTTAATAACCTCAATACATTGCAGCATTGTTTCTTTTGTCATTATTTCCTGTCTATCTGGACCTGCATCTACATGACAATGTGCACAAACTTGATTACACATATAACCTAAGTTTATTTGTAAAATTTCTAATGGTTTAGATTTTAAAGGAAACTGATTTGTTAAAGATGTAGATTCTTTAAATGTTGGCAACTCACCACTTTTAAAAATTCCGTTTGAAAGAATTTCTAGTTGCCTTTTACTATCTGCTAAACTATTTGCTCTTTTTTTAAGGGATTTTAATGCCATATTACATATCTAATTTATTCACTTTATTCATCATTTGAACACCGTGAACTAAAGTTGCTCCACTTTTTATGGCTGCTCCAACATGAATAGCTTCCATCATTTCTTCTTTTGTAACTCCACGTTGTAAACCATCTTTTGTATACGCATCAATACAATACGGACATTGTTCTGTATGCGCAACAGCCAAAGCTATTAACGATTTTTCACGAGCTGTTAAAGCACCTTCTTCAAACACTTTTCCGTAATACTCAAAAAACTTTTCTCCTAAATCTTTACTCCATTCAGTAATTTTTCCAAACTTTCTTAAATCAGCCGGATCGTAATATGTTTTAGACATTTCAATTATTTTTTTATTTTATATTAGTACGTTAAATATTTTAAAGTTTACAAGATAACAAGTAAAAAAAGAAATAAATTCAATTTCACTCATAAATACATGCAATCATTTTTCGTTTTACTTCTTTTTTAGTATCTTTTTTTAGGAAAACTAACAATTTTATGTGTCCAAAAAGTAATCCTAGAACCTTTTAACAAAGTAAAACCTTTTTTTAAAAAAAATTCAAAAAAAACGATTTGTATTGTCTTTTATACTTTCAACCATTGTGCAACACATTTATCAATTTGAAATTGACTTATATTTACCTCACAAACACTTCTTATTATTTTCAATATGTAAATATACTTCATACTCTATTTCTGAAATTTAATTTATTGAATTATGTATTTTAGCTAAACTTATGGATTTAAACACAAAAGATATTCAATTGCAATATGAAGGTTTTTTTAACACTTCGTTACTTTGGAAAACCGAAACTGTTTTCGGATTGCAACAATTAAATATCCCTAGGTTATCAACTCAAAAATTTGAAGGAGCTATTAACAAAAATCTTCGTTTAGGAAAACGAGTTGAACAATTTAGTTTTTTTACATTTCAACAAGATAATGCCGTTGAAATTTTGGCTGAAAACATACAAATTCAAGACGGAAAAAGAACCGTTGGTGAAATTGATTGTTTACTGTTAAAAAACAAACAACCTATTCATATTGAAATTGTTTACAAATTTTATTTATACGATAAAACAGTTGGAACTACCGAAATTGAACACTGGATTGGGCCAAACAGACGCGATAGTTTTCATCAAAAATTAACCAAATTAAAACAGAAGCAGCTGCCTCTTTTAAAAAGTAAATACACAACACCTTATCTTAAAAAACACAAAATAGCTTCGGAAGAAATTGTACAGAACGTTTATTTTAAAGCGCAGTTATTTGTGCCTTTAGCTGAACTAAACAATACGTTCCCTGTAATTAATAACGAATGTATTTATGGTTTTTACATATTCCCTTCAGAATTAGAACAGTTTAGTAATTGTAAATTTTACATTCCAACAAAAGTTGATTGGTTAAAGGAAATTCAACTAACCATTAACTGGCTGTCAATTGATGCCTTTAAAGAAAAAATTACACGCTTCTTAAATCAAAAGAGTGCACCATTGTGTTGGATTAAATATCCCAACGGAAAAACCCAGAAGTTTTTTATAGTTTGGTGGGACTTCATAGATTCCTGAAAAACATAAATAATATTTTAGTATTTTTGTAAACTACAACTAAAAAAAATAAATGCTAAATTACACTGAATACAGACATAAAAACGCCACAGAGTGGGTTACATTTGTTCATGGCGCTGGTGGAAGTTCATCTATTTGGTTCAAGCAAATTAGAAGTTTTAGCACAAAATTTAATGTACTTATCTTAGATTTACGCGGTCACGGCGAAAGTAAACTAGCTTTAAAAGATACGTTTAATGATAAATATACATTTGATGCCATTACGCAAGATATTGTTGAAGTAATTGATTATTTAAAAATTAAACAATCTCATTTTGCAGGCATTTCATTAGGAACTATTTTAATTCGGAATTTAGCTGAAAAATATCCTGAGCGTGTAAAAAGTATGATTATGGGTGGTGCAATTATGCAACTAAACCTAAAATCACAAATTTTAATGAAGGTTGGCGTTTTGTGTAAATCGGTTGTGCCTTATTTACTGCTTTACAAATTATTTGCTTTTATTATAATGCCTCGAAAAAATCATAAAAAATCGAGATTGATTTTTGTAAACGAAGCAAAAAAATTATATCAAAAAGAATTTATTCGTTGGTTTAAATTAACGGCTGAAATAAATCCGTTATTGCATTTTTTCAGAACAAATGACATTAAAATTCCTACTTTTTATATTATGGGAGAAGAAGATCATTTATTTTTACCTGCCATAAAAAAAGTAGTTACTAGCCATTTACAATCATCTCTTTTAATTATAAAAAACTGTGGACACGTTGTAAATATTGAACAAGCTGACACTTTCAATACCCAATCTATTGAATTTATTGAACGACAATCTTTAGCTTAAGTTTACTCTAAATTTTTATTCACTTCAGCATAATAACGAACCGTGTGATACATAGATTTCCAAAAATGAACTATTGGAATTGAGGTATTTGGTGCTCGGCTATTGTAAATTTCAGAATACCACTCTCCGTTTTCGGCAATAAAGTTATTGCTAATAAAGTTTATTAGCTCAATTGCATTTTCCCTATAACTGTTCTCTTTTGTAATTTTAAAGCAATTTAAAAATCCCAAAACTGTTTCGGCTTGTGCCCACCAAATTTTCACAGCTTCAGTTGGCAAATCATTTTGCAATACATTAAATACACCGCCATTTTTATCCCAGGCTTTATCAAGCACGCCTTTCATTATTTTTATTGAAAGCAAATTACATTCCTGTACTAATTTTTCATTTTCAATAACACTTGCTGCATTGCATAAAATCCAACTGCATTCCGCATTATGTCCTGCCCAAATTTCATTTGGTAGCGGATTCCAGTCAGGAGTAAGCCTATGCAAACAATCAAAGGTTTCTTTTGTAATGAATTTTCGGGTAATAATAGCAATCAATTCTTCAATTAGCAATTGAACTTTTTCGCTTCTCTTGTATGCATACAATTTCACAAAAGCTTCTAATAAGTGAAGATGCGTTCCAAGTGATTTTGTTGGCGTTTTTCCTAAAATCCAATCTTCATTAAAACCATCAATATACCCTCCATTTTCAGCATCACAGAAGGTATTTGTTATAAAATCAACTTGCTTTTTAATAACTTCATCTAAAGCTGAACTAGGTTTTATTTTCGCATACTCTAATAACCCGTATAGCACAAAAGCTTGCGCCATATTTATATTTTCGGCATCATGAATTATTTCGTTTGAAGTGTTTTTAGCCCAAAAATAACCGCCTTTAGGATTGGAAAATTCTAACAACTGAGCGTAAGCAATATCCGCTAATTCAATATATTCAGAATTATTGAAAAGTTGATAAGCCGAAGCTGCACCAAAAAGTATTCTTGCCAAATACATCACCCCTAAAGAAGCGTTTGTAGTTGGAGTTTCTTCTATTGAAACTTCAGGGGAAATACGTTTTGTATCCTTATTTACAACATTTCTCAACCAAAATGAAAGATTATTTTTTAATTCTACCTGTAATCTTTCTTTTAAAACACGCATCTTATTAGCTCTTTAAATTATTCCTGTGGCCAATCAATAGTATCGTCATCAATAAAAAATGGTGACCATTGAATTTCATCTAAAACACCATTTATAAACCAAAAATTGATTGATTTATCTTCTACTTCAATAACTTTATGATTTTCATCTGCTACTTCTGAACAATCTTCTAAATACAGCTCATCATCGTCAAAATCTGCTAATTCTTTTAACGCAGTTGCTTCCGACTTCCCTATTAGAGATTTCTCTTCTAATTTATAAAAATCTGAAGACACTGAGATCATTGTTAGTTTCCAATTTTCTTCTTCATCAAAAGAAAGTGATAAGGCTAAATCTTCATATTCCCAAGCTTCTGTTAAATCGTTCGTACTATCAGAATGTGAATATTTATCTACATAAGAAGGTTCTCCAAGCATCAATTTTACTTCTGAACGTTTCATTCCAAATTTTAGAACACCTAATCCATAACCAGGTTTAATTTCTTTTAACTGTTTTTTCATGATTAAAATTGAATTTATTTCAACAAAGGTACTTGAATAATATTTAAAGTTTAGTGCATAAAAAACTTCATCTTGTAATTAGCAAAAACTAAAACAACATGAAGTTTAACAAACAAATTATATGAAATCACTTTCTATTTTCTTGTAGATATCCTAGCACATAAACCGCTGGTGCATTCCAATTTAAACAAACCTCGTTTGACGCATAACTTGCCACTACATCTGCAAAAGCTTTCGCTGGATATTCTGATGCATATTCCACTTCTGCAATATCTTGTTTGTCATTGTTTGGCCCACCTACAATAAATCCAGGAATAGGAGCTTCAATACCATCGGAAGCACTTGGACGGTGGTGTATATTCATCACTTTTTTTGAACCAAAACCGGTTAAAAAACTATATCCAGTAGCATTTTTACCTAAAATATAATCGGTTATTTGCTCTGCTCCTATCAAGTATTTTTCATCTCCAGTAAATCTATGTGTCATACATAAAACCATAGCCTGATTTAAAATATCACTATTTGACCCCCATTCAAATCTTTCCAACCCAATATTGTATGGATTATTTTCAATCTTTTGTAAAATTTCATCCCCTATTTTAATTTGTCCTTGAGTTAAGGTTTTCACAAAATCGGCATCCAATAAATTCTTATTTTCTAACAATGAGTGAAAAGCATTATTTCTAATAAAAAACTTCCAACTATTTGTTAACTCGTGAATAAAAGGCTCTTCATTTTTAGTTAAATACTCTAAATATTCACCGTCTTTTGAAGTTAAATACAACTCTGTAGCCGCCCAATAAAATTCATCAGAAAGTGCTGTATCATCATAAGGACCAGTACTTACATCTTCAGGGTTACTATATGCAATAGTTGGATTTTTAACCGCCCAACCCCATGCTTTTTCAGCAGCTTTTAATGCTTTTTTAGACCAATCTTCGTCCGTACTTTTATACAATCTTGAAGCCAAAGCTAAAACAGCAGCATAATCTAAGGTTGCAGCGGTACCTTTCCCTATAATCATTCTTTCTAAATCAAATTCATTTGGCATCATAAAACCACTGAAATTTTTTGAAGTTAACTTATGATAAACACCACCATCTTCATCTTGCATTGTGAGTATCCAATCCAATTCATATTTCAATTCATCCATTAAATCACTGTTTCCATTACCACTTTCAGGAATATTTAAAGCACCATCGGCAATTGCAGTTGGGTATTGCTCTAAAAATTGTAACATTTGTCCTGTAGATAACGCTGCATTTACAATGTATTTTCCATAATCACCTGCATCATACCAACCGCCTGGTGAATTTAAAGTTCCATCAGTTCTTCCTGATGAAGGGTGAAATGCACAGTTATCATCTGGATGACCTGCTTCACGCTTGTAAACACCTCCAAATTTTTCTTCAATAGGTATTGAAGCTCTTTGATAATAAAAACTTTTAATGGCCGCATTTAAAGCTTCTGTATAAACGCCTTTTTTAATTTCAAACGGGTAAGAATGTAGCTTTTTATCAACCTGTACTTTATATTTTCCCTCTTTGTTGAATTCACTAAAATCGCCTAAAAACACGTTTTCACCTGAAGCATCCCAAGCACCATTATATTTTATTACACCACTAAAAACAACTTCATTGTTTTCATTAACAATATCAAAAGATGATACTTCTAAATCAGCAACTACAAATTGTTTTACAGAATTGGGATAAAATCCTATTTGATTGATGCGAATGGCATTATTAAATGTAGTTTCTACTTTTTTAGAATCACAAGAAACTACTATGATTGCAACTAAAAAAACTAATATACTGTATTTTTTCATGGTACTATTTTTATAAATTTATAAACTAATTGCTTTCCCAACCTCTAATAATATCTCTAGATAATTTACCTGACTCGGTGAGTTTATCTTCGCTCCAATTACCGCTTGTATTTACTCCTTTTTTTACAATAGACCATTCCTCTTCTTTATCATTTACAGACCAAGAACAATGACTAATTTTATTGTCTTTACACCACTTCATCCATTTTTCTGCTTCTGGATCATTTTGCGTATAACCTAATGACCCCCATTCTGAAACAAATAAAGCGATTCCAGAATTTAATGCTTCATTCGCTTTATCTCTTAACCATTGTTGATGATAAACTGTATAAAAATGCAACACGTATGCTACATTAGAATCTGTTGTTATTGGGTCTTTTGCTGGTAAATCTACATCTTGAGACCAAGTTGGTGTTCCTACCAAAATAAGGTTATCTGGATCAAATTTTCGAATCGCATTTATCACTTTTTCGGCATAAGGTTTCAATACATTAGACCATGAAACATCTAATGGCTCGTTATATATTTCATAAATAACATTATCGTAATCACCATAGAGTTCGGCCATTTCAGAAAAAAATTGAATAGCTTCTTCAGAATAATCTTCGGCATGATGTGAATGCCAGTCAATAATTACATATAAACCCTCTTCCAATGCAGCATCAATCAACGTTTTTGTCCTGTTAATATTGTTCATTTTACTTTCAATATACCCACCACTTTCATCAACTCCCATTGCGGCTCTAATAATAGTAGTTTGCCAATCTAATTTCAACCAAGAAACTGCTGACTTATTATAAAATCTATAACCTCCCCAATTATCATTTGACCAAAAGAAACTATTACCTGCAAAACTAACGGCTTCATTATTCTTATTTACAATTTTGTTTCCTTCAACCTGAAGTCTCCCATGTTTTGCAACTATAGAAGAATAATCTAACGTTTTTAAGGCAATATAATAGGTTGATTTTGCACCATTCTCAGCTGTAACTTCAATTTCAATTTGGTTATTACCAATTTGCAATTTATCACCTGCTTTTTTATTGCATGTTGCATTTGAAGAAATAGAAATTGTTTTTATTAAAATATCATCCAAGCCAAAAGGTAAAAACCTATCTAAAATAATTTCTTTCCCATTTATTGAAGTTGCAAAAACTGAATTTTTATATACAAACTCTAATTTTGTTATTTCATTTTTATCTGATGCATTTGGCACGTAAACATTTTCAACTTCAGGCTCACTTCCTCCGCAAGAACTATTTATTATTAGTATTAACCCTAAAAATATCAGTGTTAATCCATCTACTTTTATTTTAAATTTACTCATAAAATTCTTTGTGAAAATTTTTAATCATCTTATTTCTATCAAAATTAATGAACCATCTCAAATTAGAATAATACTATTTTGTCATATACTAAACCAAAAATAAATTTCAAATTTACGAATAACAAGTTCATTAATTTTAGCAATACTATTCTTGAATAATTCCATGTAAATTTAGTATTTTGCAACACTTCTAAAACCAACAAAATGAAAGTATGTATTGCCGAAAAACCAAGTGTTGCACGAGAAATTGCTACTG
>CBDUAL010000045.1:0-13929 GCA_965365125.1 uncultured Lutibacter sp. | reverse complement strand
AATACAAACCAAAAGTACCAAATATTTTATTAGTTTAAAAAAAGTGCTTACAGAAGCTGGAAGACATTATTATATTTAGAAGTAAAATATTAAATAGTAGAAGCCATTGCGAAATTTTGTTGAAGTCATGCGTATGGTCATGTTAAAAGGTGCTGGTTTAACCCATATCACTCCTTAATTAATCAAACCCCTTATATATACTATTATTATGAATGGTTTAGCTGTAATTAGCTACAAAAAAACTACTTAAAACAAACTCAATTTTGTAGTTTTGTATTTAGAATCATTCTAAAAAGAGCGTATGATAGATATAAATAAAATTCGAGCCGACTTTCCAATACTAAAAGAAAAAGTAAACGGAAAACCGCTAGTTTATTTAGACAATGCAGCAACTAGTCAAAAACCACAAGTAGTAATTGATAGTATTGTTAACTACTACACAACCATAAATTCAAACATCCACAGAGGTGTTCACACATTAAGCCAGGTAGCAACAGATGCTTATGAAGAAGCACGCGTTAAGTTACAACACCATTTCAACGCTAAAAAAAGTTACGAAATTATACTAACTGCAGGAACCACGCACAGTATAAATATTGTAGCTACTGGCTTTACTTCATTATTAAATAAAGGTGACGAAATAATTGTTTCAACAATGGAACACCACTCCAACATTGTTCCTTGGCAAATGTTGTGCGAACGCACAGGTGCTATTTTAAAAGTAATTCCAATGAATTATGAAGGGGAATTATTAATGGATGTGTATGATGAATTGCTTTCAGAAAAAACAAAATTGGTATTTGTAAACCACGTTTCTAACGCATTAGGAACCATAAACCCTATACAAGAAATTATTGATAAAGCACATGCAGTTGGCGCGGCAGTTTTAATTGATGGCGCACAAAGTTGTCCACATTTAAAACCTGATGTACAAGCATTAAATGTAGATTTTTATGTGGCTTCTGCCCATAAATTATGCGGCCCAACAGGTGTTGGTATTTTATACGGAAAAGAGGAGTGGCTAAATAAACTACCTCCATACCAAGGTGGCGGCGAAATGATTAAGCAAGTAACTTTTGAAAAAACCACTTATGCCGATTTACCTCATAAATTTGAAGCAGGTACTCCAAATATAGCTGGCGGAATTGCCTTTGGTACCGCTATTGATTATATGAATGAAATTGGGTTTAACAACATTGCCACTTACGAAAACGAGTTATTAAATTATGCTACTAAAAAATTATTACAAATTGAAGGCTTAAAAATTTACGGAACAGCCAAAAACAAAACTTCTGTAATTTCATTTAATATAGGTAATATTCACCCGTTTGATATTGGCTCCATAATAGATAAACTAGGAATTGCGGTTAGAACAGGACACCATTGCGCCCAACCAATTATGGCTTTTTACAATATTCCAGGTACAGTTCGTGCTTCATTTTCATTCTACAATACTTTTGAAGAAATTGACGCTTTGTATGATGCTTTGATAAGAGCTAAAATAATGTTAAGCTAACCTTGCGTTTTAGCATATTTTTGTTAAAAATGATATTTTATTAAGAATTACTCATTGTTTTAACTGTTTTGATTTATTTAAAATTGTTTTTTAACTTTTTTTTAATATATTCGCTCATCTTAAATTTAAAAGATCAAGAAAAATATGAATCAAATTAAAAAATCAAAAATGAAAAAATCAACACTTTTTTTAGCCTTTATGGCTTTGGTTACTATTGCCTGTAACAACGACTCAAACGAAATCGTTCCAAATGAAGAAATTGCAGAAGTAGACATGAATGATTTCTATGTTTACACTAACAAAGAAGACAATGGAACAGCTGGAAAATCTGCTCAAGGCGGTGAAAAATGTCATTCAATGCATGTTTTAAATCGTCAACTAAAAGAAAACCCTGGATTGTACCAAAAAATGTACAATATTGAAAAACACACCAGACAATTTATCGCTGCCAAAAAACCTACTGGAAAACCTGGAGGAGGAGGAGGAGGAACTGATCCCGGGACCGACCCTGGTACAGATCCTATAGATGATGGACTAGGAACCATAAACATTCCAGTGTACGTTTATGTAGTTTATGCAAATTCAAGTCAAAATATTAGTGATACTCAAATTAATTCACAAATTACTGTTCTAAACAACGATTTTAACGACACAAACTACAATGATATTCCTAGTGAATTTCAAGGTGTAGCTGCTGATGTAGATATTAATTTTACTTTAGCAACTATTGACAGACGCGCTAATTCAACATCTACTTGGGGAACAAACAATGCCGTAAAAGCTGCCTATCCTGCAGTTTCAGGATACTTAACAATTTGGGTTGCAAATATTGGTGGCGGAATTTTAGGTTACGCTCAATTTCCTGGCGGAAGCGCTTCAACCGACGGTGTTGTAATATCACCTCAATATTTTGGAACAACAGGAACTGCTACAGCTCCATTTGACCAAGGTAGAACCGCTACTCATGAGGTTGGTCACTGGTTAAATTTACGTCACATTTGGGGAGATGGAAGATGTCGTCAAGACGATTTTGTAGCTGACACACCAAGTTCTGATGGCGCTAATTACGGTTGCCCAACATACCCTACTGTTAATTGTAAATCAACAGATATGACCATGAATTATATGGATTACACTGATGATGCTTGTATGAATATGTTTTCTGAAGGACAAAAATCTAGAATGAGAGCTATTTTCACCTCTGGCGGCGCTAGATCAAGTTTTTTAAATTAATTAAAATTCAATTCAAAATAAACAATGTAAAGGAGCTAATTATTTGGCTCCTTTTTTACTATATTTAAACTATGAAATATTTTCTTAATTTAAGTATTGTATTTTACTGTTTAACATTCTCATCTTGCGCCAGTCAGGAGATAACAAACAACACTTCATTAAAATACATAGCACAAACTCGTGGCTATATATACTCCATTCAACTAAACAATAATGAGTTTGAATTAAATAACAATAACACCATTAAAAAAACCACCCTTACTACATATCAACTAAAAGAACTAGAGAAACAACTCCTTAATATTGATTTTAAACAACTGGAAAACAACATTCTTAATGAAGATTTAGCCATAGATAAGGCTATAAAAGGAATCTTTGACTTAAATTTTGAATCAAAACAGTACCATTTTGATTTTAACCACAATAAACTTCCCAAAAATATTCAAGAACTTATTGAACTTCTTGAAAAGTTTGCAAAATAAACTTTCTAGATAAGATTATTTTCTTCCAAAATCAGCAGGAATTTCATCCCAAGCTTTGGTTTCCCATTTTAAATTTTTTGCGGTATAGGCATTTTTTTCAACCACTTTTCAGCACGTTTTATTAAATCGAATAATTTTTTATATGAAAAAAATCTAAAATCAAACATATAAATAAAAACTATACTTACTCTGATTGTAATATTTTTATTTTATTGAAAATGGCTTTATTTAAGCTTACTTGAAGTGTTTTTATAAAATCCAATACATCTTAATTGTATTTGAGTTTAAAGTTCATTAAAACTCTTGAAATAGCTTTAAGGTTTGTTTTATACGTTTTAATTTTAGTGAAAGCAACAAAACGCCCCCTGTTAAAAACAAAGTTTTAAAACCCAAACCTAACAGGCTTAAATTTACAAATTATTAAGTGCTGTTTTATTTTCTACCAAAATCGGCAGGAATTTCACCCCAAGCTTTGGTTTCCCATTTTAAAATTTTTGTGGCATAGGTATTTTCTTTCAACCACTTTTCAGCACGTTTTATTAAATCGAATAATTTTTTATTTTCAGAAGAAATTTGAAGATTAGTTCTACATTGTCCGTTTTTAACCCAACTCATTGCAATTTTAGAATCTGAATAAATAGGTAGATCACTTTTTTTTTGTTTTAAAAAACCTAATCCGTGTACCAATGCCAAAAACTCCCCTATATTATTAGTACCTTTCTCAAAAGGACCTTGAATAAAATATTGCTTCTTTGTTTTGGTATCAACTCCTCTATATTCCATTATCCCAGGATTACCAGCACAAGCAGCATCTACCGAAATTGAGTTCATAATAGGTTTACCTATACGTTTTAATTCCGCAGGACTTAAACTAATTTTTTTAGTGTCTTTTCCAACATAATCTTCGTACTTACCTTTAAAAGCCTTTTCGGCCGCTTCTTTTGAAGCAAACGACTTGTATTGCGCACCTTTAAAATCTGTTATGTATTTTTTACAAACATTCCACGATGTAAAAACACCCGTTTTATGCCCACTCCAAACCACATAATATTTTTTTTTAGCCATTTTTCAAAATCTCTTTTTCAATAACTTCAGGAAAATGAGCATATTCCAATTCATGAATTTTAGTAGCTACATCGTTCGCTGTATCAGTAGGTAAAACTTCAAAACTATTTTGAAAAATAATAGCACCTTCATCATAATTCTCATTTACGTAATGAATGGTAATACCCGATTCCTTTTCTTTATTCGCAACAACAGCTTCGTGCACATGCATCCCATACATACCCTTACCACCGTATTTAGGCAATAATGCAGGATGAATATTAATAATCTTATTTGGAAAGGCATCCAAAACATTTTGTGGAATCTTCCATAAAAACCCAGCAAGTATAATGTAGTCGGCATGTTGTTTAAGCACATCTAAAACAGCCTCCGATTCATAAAAATCGACCCTATTAAAACTCATATTACTAATATCTAAACGATTAGCTCTATCCAAAACCATCGCATCCTTTTTATTTGATAAAATCTTAGTAATAGTCACTAATTGACTTTTTTCAAAGTGTTTAACGATGTTTTCGGCATTTGAACCCGACCCAGAAGCTAAAATTACGACTCTTTTCATTAATATAATTTAAGTTGAACAACAAATTAACTAAATAATTAGTAACAATTATGCTATAAAACGTGAAAAAATAGAAATTTACAGTTTCAATAGCATCTTTTATCAAAGAAATGATTTTGATTTCAATAAAGTTTCATATTTTTGCCGCGTAATTAAATTTAAAATAAAAAATTATGTCAGACATTGCATCAAGAGTAAAGGCCATTATCGTAGATAAATTAGGCGTTGACGAAAATGAAGTGACAACAGAAGCAAGCTTCACAAACGATTTAGGAGCTGATTCACTTGACACTGTAGAATTAATCATGGAATTCGAAAAAGAATTCGATATTCAAATTCCAGACGATCAAGCAGAGAACATTGGAACTGTAGGTCAAGCAATTAGCTATATAGAAGACGCGAAAAAGTAATTTTTATATGGAATTAAAACGAGTTGTAGTAACTGGACTTGGTGCATTGACACCTATTGGTAATAATGTTGAACAATATTGGAACGGACTTGTTAACGGCGTTAGCGGGGCAGCTCCAATTACGCATTTTGATGCGTCCAAGTTCAAGACTCGTTTTGCTTGTGAAGTCAAGGATTTTGACGTTAAGCAATTTATAGATCGAAAAGAGGCTCGAAAAATGGACAAGTTCACACAGTACGCTATGGTGTCTACTGATGAAGCCATTATTGATTCTCAATTAGATCTAGAAAACATTGATAAAGATAGAGTTGGTGTTATTTGGGGAGCAGGTATTGGTGGTTTAGAAACATTTCAAAATGAAATGATTAACTATGCTGCTGGTGATGGTACTCCAAGGTTCAACCCTTTCTTTATTCCTAAAATGATTGCTGATATTGCACCGGGTCAAATCTCTATTAAATACGGATTTAGAGGACCTAACTTTGCAACAGTATCAGCTTGTGCATCATCTTCAAATGCAATTATCGACGCATTAAACTACATTCGCTTAGGATATGCCGATGTAATGGTTTCAGGAGGTTCTGAAGCTACTGTGGCAATTGCAGGTATTGGAGGTTTTAATGCCTTACAAGCACTTTCAACAAGAAATGATGATCCAGCAACAGCATCGAGACCGTTTGACAAAAACAGAGATGGTTTTGTTTCTGGAGAAGGAGCTGGAACACTTATTTTAGAGGAATACGAACACGCCATAGCTAGAGGCGCAAAAATCTATGCAGAAGTAGGCGGAGGCGGATTATCAGCGGATGCACACCACATTACAGCACCACACCCTGAAGGATTAGGAGCCAAAAATGTGATGTTAAACTGCTTAAGAGATGCTGGTTTAAAACCAGAAGATGTTGATGCTATAAACATGCACGGAACCTCTACTCCTCTTGGAGATATTGCTGAATCTAAAGCAATTTTAGAAGTTTTTGGTGAGCATGCTTATAACCTAAACTTAAATTCAACCAAGTCAATGACTGGTCATTTATTAGGTGCTGCCGGAGCTGTTGAAGCAATTGCTTCAGTATTGGCAATTAAACACGGAATGGTACCTCCTACAATTAATCATACTACGGATGATGATCAAATTGACAGTAAATTAAATTTTACGTTTAACAAAGCACAAAAACGTAATGTAAAAGTTGCTATGAGCAACACATTTGGCTTTGGAGGACACAATGCTTGTGTACTCTTTAAAAAACTTGATTAATAGACAGTAATGAATGAGTTTCATTCGTAAAATCATTAAACCTCGAACTGCTCGTGATGAGTACTTTTTTGTTGAATTAAAAAAAATAATAGGGTTTACTCCCAGATATTTAAATTTTTATAAAAAAGCATTTATCCATCGATCTATTCAGGAGGTTGATAAAGAAAGTGGTTTACCTCAAAATTATGAACGCTTAGAGTTTTTAGGCGACGCTATGTTAAGCGCTGTAATAGCTGCTTATCTTTTTGAAGAAGTTCCATCTGGAGACGAAGGTTACTTAACGCAAATGCGCTCTAAAATTGTTAGCCGAGAACACTTAAATGAACTTGGCCGAGATTTAGACTTACTTAAATTTGTAAAAAGTACTGTAGCAAAATCTAAATTTGGAGAAAATATTCACGGCAATGTTTTTGAAGCGTTGATTGGAGCTATTTATTTAGACAGAGGGTATAATTATTGTGAAAAATTCATTCAAAAAAGAGTCATTATCCCTTATGTTGATGTACCAAAATTAGAAGGTAAAATTACAAGCTATAAAAGCTTATTTATTGAATGGTGTCAGAAACAAAAAAAAGATTTTCAATACGAAGTATATGAAGATACAGGTAAAGATACCGTGAAACATTTTAGCGTTAAATTATTTTTAGACGGTAAAATAATATCAAAAGGTAGAGCCACTTCAAAAAAGAAAGCGGAAGAAACAGCTTCAAAAAGAGCGTATTTTGCTTTTCAGAATGAAATAACCAACAATTAGCCCGTTAAAATCGAATACGTTTTCGTAGAAATTGTAACTAACTGGCTATAACTATTAATAAACAATAGTATTTTTGCACAATTAGTTTTCATTTTATATGCAGCTATTAACGTTTGATTTAGAAGAAGATGATTATTCATTAGTTGGAATTCATTCCACCGAGGAAGATTATAGGTTAGCTTTTCTTTTAAACCAACATTTAAACACAAAGCTAACCAGGTATAAAATTAATTTGGATTTTAAAGACTCAGATGCTGAGTTTCCGCTATTCGAATTTAAAGATGAAAACAGTTACATAAATTATTATTTAATAAACAACAAACATAAACAGTTTGTTCATAACCAAGAAAACGCAGGCCTATTTGGCGGTAATTATAGTACAATTTCCTATTTAATTCCAGAAAAAAAGAACATTGATTTCTTTTTAAAAATTGAAGGATGCTACCGTGAAAGCTTTATAAAAAATTTAATAGATAAACTAAATGCTCTCAACCAAATAATAACCTCATATTCAATAGAAATCACAACACTTAAATCAAAAGACCACCTAATTTTTTAACTATGGCAATTATTAATAAAAAAAGAACAAAAATTGTAGCAACGCTAGGCCCTGCATCTGGTACAAAAGAAATCATTGAAGAAATGATGGATTCGGGAGTAAACGTATTCCGAATTAATTTTTCACATGCAGACTATTCTGAAGTTGAAAAACGTGTAAATATTATTAGAGAAATCAACGAAAGAAAAGGATACCACGTTGCTCTTTTAGCAGATTTACAGGGTCCAAAATTAAGAGTTGGTGTAATGCAAGAAGGTGTTTTACTAAACATTGGAGATGTATTTACATTTACTACTGAACAATGCGAAGGAACCAAAGAGCAAGCCTTTATGACTTACCAAAATTTCCCAAAAGATGTGGAAGTTGGTGAACATATCTTAGTAGATGACGGAAAACTAATGTTTGAAGTTACAGCAACTGATAGAGATAAAAAAGTTACTACAAAAGTATTAAGAGGTGGTCCATTAAATTCTAAAAAAGGAGTTAATTTACCAAACACAAATATTTCGGTTCCTGCATTAACTGAAAAAGATATTAAAGATGCTTTATTTGCAATTAAAGAAATTCAAGTAGACTGGATTGCTTTATCATTTGTAAGAACTCCAGCCGATTTAATGCAATTACAAAAATTAATTGCTGAAAATTCTGAGTATAAAATCCCTATTATAGCAAAAATTGAAAAACCAGAAGCGGTTGCTAATATTGATAAAATTACAGCACATTGTGATGCTTTAATGGTTGCTCGTGGAGATTTAGGTGTTGAAATTCCTATGGAACAAGTACCTTTAATTCAAAAAAGATTGGTTGCTAAAGCAAAAAAAGCACACATCCCTGTAATTATTGCTACACAAATGATGGAAACTATGATTGAAAATCAAGTTCCAACAAGAGCTGAAGTAAATGATGTTGCAAACTCAATTATTGATGGTGCTGATGCTGTAATGTTATCTGGTGAAACTGCTATGGGTAAATTTCCTGTAGGAGTAATTCAACAAATGCGTAGAATTATAGAGAATGTTGAAAACTCTCCAATAATTGCGACTCCTGAAGTTCACGCACAATGTATTAATGAGCGTTTTATTTCAAAGAAAATATGTCACCAAGCTGCTATTATGGCTGAGTCTATTAATGCTGAAGTTATTACTACATTAACAGCTACAGGATTTACAGCTTTCCATATTTCATCTTGGAGACCAGAAGCTAATATTTTAGTATTCTCTTCAAACAAAAGAATTTTAGCAATGTTAAACCTACTTTGGGGTGTTAAAGGTGTTTATTACGATAAGTTTGTAAGTACTGATGAAACTATTGAAGACATTAATAGCATGGCTGCTGAACGCGGATATTTAAAAGAAGGTGATTACGCTATTAACATTACTTCAACACCAGTAAAAGCAAGAGGTATGGCTAATACAATACGTATTACAGAGTACGGTAAAAACTAGTTGCTTTTTAAAATAGCATATAGCGCAAAAGACGCTAACCAATGGGCTCCAGCATATTCGCCGGAGTCCATTTTTTTGTAACTATACTCAAAATGTTTATTGGCTAAATTCATCATTTTATCATTTTTTAGCGCCGTACCAATTTCATACAAACACCAAGCCCTGCTAAAGTTCAAGCCATCTAAATGCGCTAATTTTCCGTCGGAACGATCTGTAACTTCAGCTACTTGTAAATAAGCAGCAGGATTGCTTCTAAAATTGGGTAAAAATGCATCTAACCACGGTATAAATTCTTCTTCAGGAAGCACTTTTAACATTAAAGAAGCTTCTTGCAAACAAGGTGATAAAAAATCAAATCCGCCAGGCTCCCAAGAAATTGGGCAACCTTTATCATTTAAGTAATATTCTGTTGCTTTTAAACGAATTGTTTCCGCTAATTCAGGTGCATATTTTTTAGCATAATCTAGGGCAAACGACATTCCAAAAGCAGTGTTTGTATGTTCACCAACCCGAATAGGATACGTTAATTTGGGTAAAAACTCGAAATACTTCAATTCAACTAATTGCACCAACGGTGCTAGGTTTTGATACATTTGTTTCGCTTCAGCAGTGTCCCAATCTCGCAAGGTTTCTGCTACTTTTAATAACCACGCCCAACCATAAGTTCGTTCAAAAGTTTTATTATGAACATTATCAAAATAAGCAACTTCCTTCAAAATATTTTCTTTGGTAATTGTTGTTTGAAGTTTCTTTAAAATAGCTTCTCTTTTGTCAAAATCAGGAAGTTTTTTCATAATATTCAACAAAGTCCAATGCCCGTGTACCGAAGAATGCCAATCAAAACAACCATAAAATGCCGGATGCAATTCAGAAGGTTCTTTTAAATAACTTGCATCGCCTAAAACCTGCCCTAACTTGTTAGGATATTCCTGATCTATACAATAAAAAGCAAAGTGATATAAATAATCTGCGCTCTTAGTATTTAAAACTGGTTTTGGGTAAATTACTTCTTCAATAATAACTACATTATCATTATTAGGGGTTTGTTGCTTACACATTAAAAAAGTTGTACATACAGCTACAATAATTAAGCATTTTTTCATATCTAAACTACTTCATTCTTAAACGTAAAGATTACTCTTTTTTAATTAACAAATAATAATCGTTTTCTAAAACCAAATACCCTTGATTATAAATATAAAAATAGGTGTTCCCTGTTTTTGTTTTATAAATGGATGTAAAATAATTAAAATCAAAATTGCCGTCTAGCAATCTAGTACGCGTAACTTTTGTTTTTCCTGAAGTATTAATTTCAGATAATAATCGATAATTTTTTCGTAGGCGATTGTTAATGTTTCGTATTAAATTTTTACTGTCTTTATTTACTTTGTTATTGTAAGTATTTCTACAGTAGTCTGAACAGAACTTTTTATCAATTCGTCCCTTTATTGGTTCTTCACATTCTAAGCAATTTTTTGTCATAGCAAATTTCAATAATTATTTTAAATTTTTACATGACCCCAATTTTCTCCAGACTTGATACGATATAATTGCATTTCTGAAATACCAAATTGCTTTGCTATTAAACGCATTCTGGTTTTTCTGTTAGGATCAAATATTTTCTTCTTTATAAGTCTTACCCTTCCTTCAGTTAATTTTGAATAGGTTATTTTTCCTCTTCTAGCTATTCTTTTAGGATTGTTTTTATGATGTAAATACATTCCCGATTTAGTAACCCATTTTAAATTTGATGCTCTGTTGTTCTCTTTATCAAAATCTAAATGAATTACATATTTTTCATCTTCTTTTTGTTCCAAAAACAACAGTGCTACTAATCTGTGCACATAATACGAAGATGTTATTTTTTTTCCTTTTTTCCGAATCCAAAATGAGGTATAACCACCAATTAAAGATGTTCTTGATAATTCCCAATTATCATTATACATCTTTTTTCTCTTTACCCTACCGTAATTTGAAATCAAATATTGATCCTCATCACTCCAAGCCTCGTTAGCATACGGCTTCCAAGTCTCATTTCTAAAATCTCTTATCATACTCATAATTATTAGTTTGTAGTTTTACAAATATACAACAATCTATCCGTTTACAATCGACTACAAACAATTACATACGAAAGTAACCATATTTTAACCGAATATAATTTCAATAGCTTCCAATATTTGCACTGTTGAATTGAACGAATGACATTCAACATTATTTAAAAACTTATCTTATGAGTACGTTAAGAAACAAAGTACAGTTAATTGGAAACTTAGGAAATGCTCCTGAAATCATCAACCTAGAATCTGGTAAAAAAATAGCAAAATTTTCACTGGCTACCAATGAAAATTACAAAAATGCAAAAGGCGAGAAACAAACAGAGACACAATGGCACAATGTAATAGCTTGGAATAAAACAGCTGAATTGGTAGAAAAATATGTTGAAAAGGGAAAAGAAATAGCTATTGAAGGAAAATTAACTTCAAGAAGTTATGATGACAAGGATGGAAATAAACGCTATGTAACTGAAGTTATTGTTAGCGAATTACTTTTAATAGGAAGTAAATAGGGTGGAAATTTGTTATGAAAAAAAGAAAGAGTCTCAATCTGAGGCTCTTTTTTATTTTAAAACTATATGTAGATACCTTAAAAGTAAGTATAAGGATTTCGAATCCATATCTGTAAACGATATATTTTTCTTTTATAAGAAATACGGTAGTAACGTAAAAAAGACAACTATTAATTAGCATATCTATACATTGGAATGAAGGAATTATACAAAGAATTGGAAGAGGAAAATATAAGCTTGGAATACAAAAAGAATTCGCACCAATAATATCTGAAGAAAATAAAATTTTGCATTTAAAACTTAAAAGAAGAATTTCCGTTTTTAGATATTTCTATCTGGTCTACTAAATGGATTGCACAATAGATGCAACTTATTCCTAATAATTAGGAAACCATTATTGAATTAGAAAAAGGCTCTAAAGATAATGTATTGTATTTTCTATCATATATTTAAAATAACACCTTCTTAAACTCTTCAAAAGATGTTTTAGATAAATATGCAAATAGAAATAAAATTTACCTTTACTACTACTCTATGCCCTTTTCTTGATACTCTCTAAAATAGAGTTAAAATGTATAGCCAATATCAATTGTTTTAAACACATTATCTAAAAAATCATACACCTAAATGTTGGATGTGCTAGGAAGTTTTAATATATATTTTTGTGATACAAATTATTTACGCTGGTTTTCAGCAAGTTACACTTAATAAGTGAGAGTAATTAATTTAAACAACAAAACAGCACAGTACAGGATAGGTTTTACTATTATAAGACTTAATTTTAATTCTTTAACCAAAGAAGGTTAAAAATAACTAACATTAAAACTTAATAAATAATGAAAAAGATCAACAAATTCAACACTGTTGGAATTCTATTCCTATGCCTATTTTTAGGTACAACCATTTCATCGTTTGGCCAAAGCCGAAAATCAAAAATTGATGAAATGAAAGCGGAAATCGCAAAGAATCATTGGAATTATACTATTGACGATGATTTAAGTAAACCAGAAACTGTATACGCGATGGGGTTGCGCCCAGAATCGGAAAACCCTAACCGGGATAAACAGATTAATGTTCCAAGTTCAAAACTAACGGAGACATTACCTTCTTACTTCAGTTGGCTCGATCAGGGCATGATGACTCCAGTAAAAGACCAGGGGAGTTGTGGTTCATGTTCTGGATTTGCAAGTGTTGGCTCGTATGAGGCATGTGTTAAAATAAAAACAGGACAAACAGTTGACTTATCAGAGCAATACTTAGTTTCGTGTGGAACTATTGATTGTACTCTTGGTGGTTGGGACCAATTTGATTATATGAAAGGACAAGGTGGTATGCCTCTTGAGGGGTGCTATCCATATACTTCTTCTGAATCAGCTTGTATTAGTAGTTGTACAAACTACTATCCTTTGCAAACTCGCTATAGCGTGGGTAGCGATGTTAATTCAATTAAACGAGCTATTAAAGCTTATGGACCTGTTTATTCAACTGTTGCTGTTGATAATTATTTCTCAGCATACCGAGGTGGAACATTCTCTGATTCGGGGTATAGAACTGTAAATCATGCAATTGTATTGTGTGGATGGGATGATAATCGAGGTGCATTTTTATTGCGTAATTCATGGGGAACAAACTGGGGTGAAAATGGCTACATGTGGATTAAATATGGTGCAAACTCATTGGGTGGTGCAACTTGTGTTGGCGTACCTAAAGAAACAGCTCCACCTCCAAACGTATGTACTGCTCCAGCTTCTGCATCAGCATCAAATGTTACAACGAATTCAGCAACCATTAACTGGTCTAAAACAAGTGCATCAAATTATTATATCTATGTTTTACCTGAAGGGGGATCTTGGTATCTTGCTGCTTCAGATTTAACAGGCACATCATACAACCTAAATAATCTTAGTGCAAATAAATCATATACAATTGATGTGTATTCAAATTGTTCTACAGGTGCAGTTGCTAAACGTTTCTCTTTTAAAACAACATCAAATTCATTATCATGTGTTGCTCCAGCTTCCGCATCAGCATCAAATGTTACAACGAATTCAGCAACCATTAACTGGTCTAAAACAA
>CBDUAL010000044.1:0-14049 GCA_965365125.1 uncultured Lutibacter sp. | reverse complement strand
AAAAATAAATCTTCTCTTGGCTCACATAATTTTATGTCCTTGTTAGAAGGCAATGTAAATGATCCTTGCGAGTTTGATAACGGTAGAATCTACGAATTATTAAATGAACAAAAAATTGCAAAAGAGTTTTTTAAAAATGTGAGATTAAACGGTAAGAAACTCAAAATTAATAGTACCATTCACATTTCTCTAGAAGACTAATAATCTCTTATTTGAATTTCAAAAGAGGTCGTCTTAAAAGTAAATTTTTTCGTCAACCTGAATTTATTTCAGGTTCTCATAATTATTGATTACTAGTATGATGAGATTCTGAAATCGAAGATTCACCAATTCCTATTTTATAAATGGAGAAAGGATGTGAGTAAATAAATTCAGAATAACTTTTCTATTTACACACTTGACAGGACATTAACACTTTTCAGACAGCCTCTTTACTTCAATTTTCAAAAATTAATCTTTAATCTTTTTGATTTACAGTATAGCTTCTCCACTTTTCAATACACTGAACCATATCTGCTGGAATTTCTGAATTAAAACGCATAAATTCCTTTGTGGTAGGATGCTCAAAACCTAATGTTTTTGCGTGTAAAGCTTGCCTTGGAAGCACCTTAAAGCAATTGTCTACAAACTGTTTGTATTTTGTAAAAGTTGTTCCTTTTAAAACATCATTACCTCCATAACGTTCATCGTTAAAAAGTGTGTGACCAATATGTTTAAAATGTGCTCTAATTTGATGTGTTCTTCCAGTTTCAAGTTTACATTGTACCAAGGTAACATAGCTAAAACGTTCAATTACTTTGTAATGAGTTACCGCATGTTTCCCAAAATCTCCCTCAGGAAAAACACTCATTTGCAACCTGTTTTTTAAACTTCTACCAATATTTCCTTCAATAGTACCTTCGTCTTCAACATTCCCCCAAACCAAGGCATAATACAAACGTTCTGTAGTTCTATCGTAAAACTGTCTAGATAAATGTGCCATAGCATATTCCGTTTTGGCAATTACTAATAAACCACTGGTATCTTTATCAATTCTATGCACCAATCCTGGTCGCTCATTTGAATTTGTAGGTAAATTTTCAATATGATGAATTAGTGCATTTACTAAAGTACCACTATAATTTCCGTGACCAGGGTGCACTACCATTCCGGCAGGTTTATTAACTACAATTACCTCATCGTCTTCAAATAAAATATCTAAAGGAATGTCTTCAGCTACTAATAAATTTTCATGAGGTGGATGTGCTAACACAACTCTAACAACATCATGAGGCTTCACTTTGTAATTTGGTTTTACAGGAACATCATTTACTAACACATTTCCTGCTTTCGCAGCCTGTTGAATTTTATTTCGAGTGGCATTTTCAATAAAATTCATTAAAAACTTATCAACACGTAAAGGCTCCTGACCTTCATGTGCAACATAATTAAAATGCTCGTAAAACTCTTCTTTTTCTATTTCATCAATACTCATTAGTTACTTCCTTCAGTTGTTGATTTATACCTTCCATTTCCTTCACCATCACCCAACATTAAGGTAATCATAGAGTTTTTAGGAACTTTATCTCCCATTTTTAATTCTTTCCCGTTAAATTTCAATCCTCTAACTACATCTTTGGCAATATCTTTTACTAATATTTCTTTTGAAGAAACTCTAAAACCAATAGATAGTAATTGAGATGTAGCTTGTCTTTTTGTTCTTCCAAACAAATCTGGAATTTCAACATCTGCATATCCTGACGGATTTAACGTAATGTATATTTTTCGTTGTTCTTTTACAAAATCACCTGCTTCCGGACTTTGTTCAATCACAGATTTTGGTGGAAAATTTGGATTGTAACTAGCCGAATCAATTACAACAAAATTCAAATCTAAATCTTCTAATTTGTCTTCAACAGCTTTCAAACTCATTTTTTCAAGTTTTGGAACTTCAATTTTTTGATCGTGATTTGTGGTTACATTCAACCACTTCATGATAGCAAAAACAAAAACAATTAAACCAATAGCGGCAAATATTAGTTGTTTTAAAAATGTTTTAGACGTTACAAATTTAATTAGACTCATTTTCTTTTTTTAATTTTATGCAAATATACTTTTTTTGAGTTGAATAGTTTAGTGGTGGAAAGGTTTAATAGTGGAAAGGTTTAAGAGGGAATGCTTTAAACATACATCTTAAGACTTTTCACTTTAGACTTCAAACTTTAGACTGTTCTACTTTTCACTTTTGGCTTTCAACTTTTAATAGTAAGTTTGTACTTATTGAATATAACTACAAATGAAAAAAAATATTGCCATCATAATGGGCGGATACTCTTCGGAAGTTGATATTTCTTTGAAGAGCGGAAATGTTGTTTACAACAATATTTCAAAAGATAGTTACAATACATATAAAATTCACATCCTAAAAAATAAGTGGGTTTTGGTTGATGACAATCAAAATGAACACCCAATAAATAAACATGATTTTTCTGCTGAAATTAATGGCGAAAAAATAAATTTCGACTGTGTTTTTAATGCAATACACGGTGCTCCCGGTGAAGATGGAACCATTTTAGCATATTTTGATTTAATTGGCTTAAAACACACATCGGCGCCTTTTTACCAAATGGCTTTAACATTTAACAAACGTGATTGTTTAAGTGTTGTAAAACAATACGGCATACAAACGGCTACTGCTTATTTTTTAAATAAAGGTGATGCAATTAATGTTGAAAAAATAATATCAAAAGTAGGTTTACCTTGCTTTGTAAAACCAAACAATGCAGGTTCTAGTTTTGGAATTTCAAAAGCAAAAACTGTTGAAGAAATGATGCCTGCCATAGAAAAAGCATTTAACGAAGATTCAGAAATATTAATTGAATCGTTTTTAGATGGTCGTGAAATTACCATTGGAGTATTTATTTACAAAGGAAAAATTACAGTATTACCAATGACTGAAATTTTAACTGAAAATGACTTTTTTGATTATGAAGCAAAGTATTTAGGAAAGTCTGAAGAAATTACACCAGCACAAATTTCAGAAGAATTACACAAAAAATTAGAGGCCGTGGCTATTAAAACATATAAAGCTTTAAATATGAGTGGTTTTTCTAGATCTGAATATATTATTGTAAAGGGAGAACCTCATTTTTTAGAAATGAATACGGTTCCAGGTTTAACAACTGAAAGTATAATTCCGCAACAAGCCGCTGCAGCAGGAATTAGCCTTCCAGAACTTTTTTACAACGCCATTGAAACGGCTTTAAATAATTAATTATGCGAAGAGCAATTTTCCCAGGATCTTTTGATCCTATCACTTTAGGTCACGTTGATATTGTAAACAGAGCCTTGCCTTTATTTGACGAAATTATAATTGCAATTGGCGTAAATTCTGATAAAAAATATATGTTTTCATTAGAAGAACGTGTGAATTTCATCAAAGAAAACTACAAAAACGAACCTAAAATAAAAGTAACAACCTACAGCGGCTTAACTACCGATTATTGTTTAAAAATGGACGTTGATTTTATTTTAAGAGGTTTGCGTAATCCTGCCGATTTTGAATTTGAAAAAGCCATTGCACAAACCAATAGAAAACTCTCAAATATTGAAACGGTTTTTCTATTAACCTCTGCAGATACCGCTTTTATTAGCTCTAGTATTGTACGTGATGTGCACAGAAACGGTGGTGATATTTCTGGTTTTGTTCCAAAAAGTGTGTTAGGAAAATAACTGAACCGTGTTTTTAGTTATTTTTTGTTGAAATAGCTCATAGAAAAGAACGCCATAAACAATTAAATACTCTACAAAAATAATCCAAAGATTTTCTGTATTGTTACTATTTGCATACGCTAAATAGCTAATAATTATTATAAAACTCCAAATTAAAGGAAATTTATACTTGGTAAAAACTGATAAAATTAATAGCGTAGAAATGTACCACGGATGCACTGTTGTTGCAGTAAAATAATAAAAGGTTAAAGCAAAAAGCATTGCTGTAATTAACTGATTTGTTGTTTTGTTTTTTCTAAAAAATGTGACTATTAAAATAAAAAATATAACAATTACGGGTAGAACTTTCCCAATTACAGCAATTTCATTATACCCTCTAAACAGGTAGCCAATTTCACGAAATATATAATAAATACTGGCATTAAATTCAAAATTTTGAAACCACAACCCTACTGTTTCTGTGTAATTCAATATAAATTCCGAAGAGATAAAAGGTGAAAATAACGCTACAATTACCAACCCTACAATACTATAAAAAACAACACTTTTTTTAAAGCCCAACTTTTGAAAAAATAGTGGTAAAAATAATAACGGTATTAATTTAACGGATACTGAAAATGCAAAAATCACAGCTGCAAACATCCACTTTTGTTTGTGTAATAAATACAAACTCCAAATTAAAAAAAACAACATTACTGCTTCAAAATGAAGGTTTCCTGTAAGTTCAATTATTATAAACGGATTTAAAAAATAAAAGAAAATGTTATAAACTGGAAGCTTTAAATGTTGCAATAATTTATTTCCGAAGTAAAACACGCCAACATCAGCTAAAATTATTAGTAAACGCATAACCATAGCCGCCCCCATAATACTTTTACTTGCAAACAAACCTGCAATAACAAAACAAAGCTGATTAATAGGTGGGTAATTAGTGAAATGACTTCCGTTTAAGGCTCCCATTCCGGCATACAATTCTTGTGCTTGCGCTACTGGAAAAACACCTTCAGCAATAAAAGATTGTGGCGTAAATAAATATGGGTTAAATCCTTCTAAAATTATTCTACCATCCCAAATAAACCTATAAAAATCTTGCGATAAATTTGGAATAGCAAACAGAAATAGCATTCTGAAAATTACTGATAGTACTCCTAAAAAAATAAGATTGTTTTTGTTTAATTTCAACAACCAAAACGACACTATAAATAGTATTGTGTATAAAATAATTAGCTGCGCATAATCTGTTCTAACAATTTTATAGGCAAACAACAAATAGCAAACAACACCAATTATAGCCAATAAAACGGATAATTTATGCTGTTTTAACCAATTAAACATTTATATAGTTTTATACTTTTGAGGTAACCGATTTAAAAAACACATACCCAAAACCTAAGAATAACATTAAGTGAAATGGAAACAAACCAAAATCGCCCCCTTGATCTCCAACCACAAATGCACTGTACATACCAAACGCAAAATACAACGCTAAAGCACCTTCAATAACCACATTAAAAGACAATTTCTTTTTTAAATATTTATTACCTTTCCAGCTATCTTTTAAATTGCTAATATTAAATTTGGGGGTTCTTATAAAATCACTTCTTTTACCCAAATGACCTTCAAAAACTGCAACTGTATTGTGTAAAGAAAAACCCATTGCTATAGAAAAAAATGTAAAAAACATTGCTATATATTTTATAAAGCTTACAAAACCGCCACCATTGTATTTTTTATACATAAACCAATAGCAAATAAAGAAAATTAAAGTACTTACTATAAAGAAACTCATTACAAAAAAATAGGCTGCCAAATGTGCATATTCATTTTTAATATATAACATTGGTATACTTAAAATAGCAACCAAAAAAATGTTTAAAAACATGGTACTATTTAATAAATGTAGTAAACCGTGAACTTTTGTTTTGGTTGAAATATTTTTGCTAGATACAACACGAGCAAACATTTTTCTAAAGTTTTCAGCTCCACCTTTATTCCATCTAAACTGTTGTGATCTTGCAGCACTAATTACAACTGGTAATTCAGCAGGAGTTTCAACATTTTCTAAGTATTTAAATTTCCAATTTTTTAACTGCGCCCTGTAACTTAAATCTAAATCTTCGGTAAGCGTGTCTCCTTCCCAGTTTCCTGCATCTAAAATACATTGCTTTCTCCAAACACCTGCAGTACCATTAAAATTAATAAAATGCCCTTTACTATTTCTACCAACTTGTTCTAATGAAAAATGGGCATCTAAAGCAAAAGCTTGTATTCTTGTTAAAATGGAATAATTTCTATTTATATGCCCCCAACGTGTTTGAACTACTCCAATTTCTTCATCTTTAAAAAAGGGAATGGTGCGTTTTAACCAATCTTTTTGTGGTAAAAAATCGGCATCAAAAATAACGATAAATTCACCTTTGGCAATTTCTAAACCTTCTTTTAATGCTCCTGCCTTAAAACCAACTCTATTTATTCTTGTTATTTGTTTAATATCAAGACCTTTTTGTGATAATTTATCAACAATGGTTTTAGTTAACTCAACAGATTCATCTGTAGAATCATCTAAAACCTGAATTTCTAATTTATCTTTTGGATATTCAATTTTTGAAATATTATCTAACAAACGTTCCATCACATACAACTCGTTATAAACGGGTAATTGTATAGTTACTAATGGAATTTCATTAGGATTATTAAAATCAAATTTAGGACTGTTTTCTTCTTTTTTTTGTGCTGAAAGGTAGTTAAAAAGTAAGTTTAACTGCGCCAGCGCATAGAAAAATATCAATAGTAATGCTATTGAATAAATGGTAATAATTATTGTTTCTAATATCATTATTTAAAGCTGTATTTAAAAATCCATCCTAATATTTTTATTCCTGCAAGTATAGAACCTTTTACGGTTCCTGATACTTTTGAAACTCCTATTCTTTTTTTATAAGTTACAGGAACTTCAACATAAGTCATTTTTTGTTTTAGTGCTTTTAATTGCATTTCAATAGTCCAACCATACGTTTTATCTGCCATATTTAAACTTAATAGCTTGTTGTATTTTATGGCTCTAAACGGACCTAAATCTGTAAAGTTTGCACTAAAAAATAATTTCATTAAAAATGTAGCTAACCAATTTCCAAAAACCTGTTGCGGAGTCATTGAGCCATGTTCTCTAAATTTTTTTACTCTAGCACCAATTACAAAATCAATATCATCTTCAACAATAGGTTTTATAATTTTTGTTAACTCTTCAGGATAATCACTATAATCTCCATCTAAAAAAACAATAATATCTGGTTTTATTTCTTGTTTCGAAATGTAATCCATTCCTTTTAAACAAGCATAACCATACCCTTTTCTTGTTTCAGATAAAACTTTTGCACCCGCATTTTTTGCTGCTAACTGGGTATTATCAGTTGAATTATTGTTTACAACAATAACCTCATCAACTAACATTGGTATTTCTTTTATTACACTTCCAATAGACGCTTCTTCATTAAAAGCAGGAATAATAACTTTTACAATCATTAAAATTTATTTTCTTTTTTGAATTTTTTTAAATCGGTCCACTCTCCTTCTTTTTGGTCATTATGATAGCGTTCAACTTTAAAAATTTTACCGTTTGAATAACACAAGCAGTAACCATTTTTTTTATCAAAATCATATTGAATTTTATGAGTTAATTTATTGTTTTCATCATATAAAATCCACCAATTTGTTTTATTACCGTTTTCAAAATGGCCTTCTTTTAAAATTGATTTATTTAGGCCATAAAAATACCAATATTTATGCTGTTTCCCACTAAAATAGTTACCTTCTTTTTTTAAATTTCCATTGGCATAATAATACTTCCAATAATCATTTTTGTCATTATTTTTTAACCAACCCTCACTCTCAACTTGCCCATTAGCATAATACGTTTTTACATATTTTGAGTTTTGACCAAATAATGAAGTTGTTACACATAATTGTAAAAAAAGAAGTAGAACCAATCTCATAACTAGTTATTCTTTTTTATTTACAAAATTCATCAAATCTACATCATTTCCTAATAACACATCTGTAGGATTTATACGTCCTTCTTCATCTCCATTTTCTAATTTTAAAACACCTCTTGGACACACTGCAGAACAAATACCACAACCTACACAACTTGCTCTTACAATATTTTCACCTTTTTGGGCATACGCTCTAACATCAATACCTTGTTCACAATAGGTTGAACAATTTCCACAAGAAATGCATTGCCCACCATTTGTGGTAATTCTAAATCTAGATTTAAAACGTTGAAACAACCCCATATAACCTGCCAACGGGCAACCAAACCTACACCAAACTCTGCTTCCTAAAACTGGATAAAATCCAACACCTACAACTCCTGAAAACATAGCTCCAATTAAAAACCCATAAGGTTTACTAAAATAGTTGTAAATACTTAATCCAAAAAATTCACCTGTATTTGCAAAATAACCATACAATACAACTGCAGTAACAATAAAAATTAGCACCATCACAGTGTGAATCATCCAACGTTCAATTTTCCAAGATGAAACAGTTTTTGATGATAATTGACGAAACGAATCTCCAGCAGTTTCAGCCAAGCCACCACAACCACAAACCCAAGAACAATACCAACGTTTACCAACATAATAGGTGATTATTGGTGTAAATACTAAAAACATTAATATTCCTATTACTAAATACAGCATACCTAAAGTACCACCGTTTCGCATATTATCTAAATGCCAAGGTTCAAAAAAGTAATAATTTAATGGCCACATATTTTTAATATCTTTCGCAAAATATGGCACATCTGAATTTAAACCTTCTAAAATTTCTGGAATTAAATACGCTAAAAATAGTTGAGAAACTATAACTACGGTTGTTCTTATTAATTGGTATCTGTTATGTCTATATTTATACATAAACTTAATTCCTAAAGAAACAATTAACAAGGTATACAATGTACCGTATACAAACCATTGACTTGAAATTTTTCCTTTAAAAAATAAGCTTAAAGGATCAAACAATGCTACTAAACCTTTGTTGGCAACCCCATTAGGGTCGTAGCCTAAATATGAAGGAAACCAATATAGCAACACATAAAATAAGGTTAAAATAATACCTAAAAGCCAACCTAACACACCCCTGTTTGATAATGTATTAAACCAAACGTGGTTATTTTTAATTCCTGCTGGTTGTTTTATATACGTTTGTCTTGCATACACTATGGTACCGCCAAAAATAAACAACACTGATATACCTAAAAATAATGCTGGATATGGAAATGTAATTCCAAACCAAGCTAAAAATAGTATTGAAACACCCAACAATGCTACAATTAATCCTACTTTTTGAACTACATCTAATTTTATTTTATGCGGGTTTGATATTGAAAAACTGGAATTCTTGCTCATAATATTACGTTATACTGTTACTAGTTCGTTTTTAAATGCTGTTGAAATTTCTTTTTCATAGTTTTTGAAAAATTCTGGATCAAAATTTGCCGTAGATAAATGTTCAATCACATAGGCTACTGTTTTGTTTTCCGTTAGCCATTTATCAAAAATTTCGTGTCGCATTCTAATTCCAAAGGTATTCACTCCAATAAATTGTTGTGTAGTTTTATTATAATTTATTGTGATACTAATTTTATTGCTTTTATGCTCCCAGTAAAAATGAGCTTCATTTTCGCGTGGTTGTGCCCAAACCCATCCGTAAGTTTGGTATTCAATATCTAAAAATTTTGCTGAATTAAACCAATGTCCAGGTTTGTATTCAATTTTATTTCCGCAAATTGTTTGCGCAACTGTTTCCCCCATCATTCTACCGGTATACCAAACGGCTTCAATTGGTCTTCTATTTCCTATTGCTTCGCGTTGCTCGGCACAATCACCAATAGCAAAAACATCTTTTATGTTTGTTTCTAAAAAACGGTTTACTAAAACGCCTCTATTTGTTTCAATTTCAGAAGATTTAATAAAGTTTATATTTGGAGAAACTCCCGCTGTTAAACCTACAAAATCACATGGTACAACTTCTCCAGTTTCTGCAATTACAACTGCTTTGGCTTTTCCGTTTTCATCTGAAATAATTTCTTTTAAGCTTGAGCTCAATCGTAAATCTATATGATGTTCTAAAATATGTTTGTTAATTAATTCACTTTCACCTTTTGGTAAAACGCCATTCCAAAAACTTGTTTCTCTTACCAAAAATGTAACTGGAATATCTCTACTTCTAAGCATTTCAGCCAATTCAATACCAATTAATCCTCCACCAACAATAACCGCACGTTTACATTCCTTATTATTAGGTGCATTTAACGCAACATTTTCAAGATCTTGTTTACTGTACAAACCCTGTACCCCTTTTAAATCTTGACCAGGCCAACCAAACATATTTGGTGCACTTCCTGTGGCAATAATTAATTTGTCATATTTAAGCACCTCACCGTTCTTAAATATTAATTCTTTTTCTTTTGTTTCAATTTTCTGAACAAAGCCTTGTTTTAAGTCTATCTTGTTCTTCTTCCAAAACCAATTTTCGTAAGGTTGCGTATGTTCAAACTTCATATGCCCCATATACACATACATTAAAGCTGTACGCGAAAAAAAGTATTCAGACTCAGCTGAGACAATAGTTATTCTTTTATTTGAGTTTTTACGAATATGGCGAGCTGCAGTTACTCCAGATATTCCATTTCCAATAATTACAATATGTTCCATAGTTTAATTTGATATGTGCTTTAGGTCGAAATAAATTTCAATTACTTAAAAATTAATCACAATTTAGAATCATTCTAAATTAAGATGTTTTGTAAGGACATTTAAAAACAGTAGACAATTAAGGAGAGAAATAACAATAACATTTAATAAAAATTAATAAAATGAAAAAACTATACATCGCACTATTCTTATTAACAGTAACAACACAAGTTAACAGCCAACATATTGAAACCTTTTTTCAAAAAGCTTCTATGTTTTTTAAATCTAATGTTAGTAATGGTAAAGTTGCCTACACTAATATTCATAAAAACCCTACTGAATTAAATGAGTTGCTAAAAATAGCAAAATTAATAGAGGTTAACAAGGCTCATAAAAACGAATATCAAGCTTTTTGGATCAATGCCTATAACCTAACAGTTATAAAAGGAATTATAGATAATTACCCTACTAATTCACCATTAAGCATTCCTGGTTTTTTTGATAAAAAACAATATGAACTTGGTGGAATAAAAACGACCCTAAATAACATTGAACATCAATTATTAAGAGCCGTATTTAATGATGCACGATTTCATTTTGTGTTGGTTTGTGGCGCTATTGGTTGTCCGCCTATAATTAATGAAGCATATTTACCTAATCTTGTTGAAAATCAATTAGAAGAACAAACAAAACTGGCTTTAAACGGCACTTACTTTATAACTGTAAACGCAAAGAAAAAAAGAGTTATCGGTTCAGAAATTTTAAAATGGTATAAAGAAGATTTTACAATGAATGGTACTTCGGAAATTGACTTTATAAACAAGTATAGAACAGAAAAAATACCCTCAAACTACAAGTTAACTTACTCAATTTACAACTGGGATTTAAACAAACAATAAATTAATAAAAAACATTAAAATTTAAAACATGAAAAAATTATTATTTACAGCATTTATTTTTGCTTTTGCAATTAACTCAAACGCCCAAGAAACACCTACTAAAAGTAATATTCAAGAATACACACCTTCAAAATTATTAAACAAAGGGCAGTGGGATATTAAGTTTTTTAACAATTTATACACCCAAACCAAAGCAGCAAATTCAAGTGGAGATATCACTAAAAATTTACCAAGAGAAACCTATTTTACATCAACTATTGATATTTTTACAGGAGTTTCAAAGAACAGCAAACTAAACGTTGGTTTGTTAATTGAAATGAGATCAAATGTAATTAGCGATAGAAATGCTTTTGATGTTTTTAAATTTGATGGCGAAACAAACTCGGCACGTTCAGGAGTAACTTCTTTTGCTCCTGCTGTTAAATTTAATCCATTAAAAAATGTAAGTAACTTTACTATCCAATCGGCATTTCATATTCCGCTAGTGGATAATGAAAGTGAAAATGGTGTATTTTTAGATCAAACAGCTTACACTTTTCAAAATCGTTTTTTCTATGATTACACGTTCCCAAGTAATAATTGGCAATTATTTGCCGAGTTAAATACCGAATATAACTTTGGAGAAGAAACCAGTTTTGCGAATAAAACAGTTGTATTGGCTCCTGGCATATTTTTAAGCTATTTCCCTAGTCAAAAATCTACTTTATTAGGTTTTGTGCAACATTCTCAAAGATTTGGAGATTTTGAGCAAGATTTCACAGCATTAGGTTTTGGCGGAAAGTACCAATTAAACCAAACTTTAAATTTAGAAGTATTGTATAGTAGCTTTGTTAGAGGAAATAATTCTGGCATAGGACAGTCTTTTAATATTGGTTTAAGAGCCTTATTTAACTAATACATGAATCGCTTTTGGGTAATTACCATATTAACTTTAAGCATAAATGCTTCATTAGGTTGTAAAAAACCTAATGAAGCTTTCGTGTTAAATAAAAGCATCAAATTTAATGGTATTAACTTAACAGCTACTAAACAACAATTAGAACAAAAAAACATAAATTTAAATACTATTACCTTAATGCCCTTTGGGTTTTTACAAAATTTAAATGCTCCAAATATTCAGTTTAATGAAAAACTACAATTACGGGCTAAAATACCTGTGGAAGCACTTTTAAAACAACTGTATGCAAATTAAAAAATATATTATTCTTTATTTACTTATATTATTATGTTTTTCATGTGAAAAATCAGAAGACGATTTTATTACAGATTGTGATACGGTACATTTTAATATTCAACATAAAATAAAAGGAGGTTCCGTTTTAGAAACTTGGAAATTATCTTTTAATGGATTAAATTCAACTAAAATGGGCGAAAAAACAAATGCCAACTGGATTGCACTTTCTCCTCAAGTTTATCTTACCGCATCATATAATAACAACACTCCTAGTCGACCTTATACATACCCCATAAACAGAGAAATAGACCAATTAAATAGAGTAATACCAAAGGTTGTAAATAGTGGTTTTCAACATATAATGTTAAAACCTTTAACTGAATTTTGGGAAGTAAACGGTTCTTATTTTTGGGGTGATTTTTACGTAAACAATGAAGATGAATGGCAAGAAATTGAAAAAACTTATGAAGAATTGTTATATGAATTTGCAAAACTTTCGGTTAAATTTCCTGAAGTAAAAATGCTATCTATTGGTAATGAATTAAGAGAATTTGTAAAACGAAGACCACAATTTTTCCATAATCTAATCTTCAAAATTAAAACAGACTTTCCTAATTTAAAATTAACTTACGCAGCAAATTGGGATGAATATAAAAACACTCCTTTTTGGGAAGAGTTAGATTATGTGGGTATTAACTCTTATTTTCCGCTTATAAATAAAAAAACACCTACGCATTTAGAATTAAAAAATGCTTTTAAACCTATCAAAGAAAAATTAAAAAGTATTTCTTGTACAACAAACAAGCCCATATTATTTACAGAATATGGTTATAGAAGTATTGATTATGGGGCTTGGAAAGGTTGGAAATTAGGTGAAATAACTTCAAAAAATGTAAATTACCAAACTCAAACCAACACTTATACCGCTTTTTATGATACATTTTGGAACGAAGACTGGGTAGCTGGAGGTTTTTTTTGGGAATGGAAATTAAATTTAGAATCAGAAACTTACAACCCAAATAACAACGGCTGGTATGTAAATAACAAACCCGTTGAAGCAATTATAAAAAGTACCTATGAATTTTAGATTTTCAAAAACACCCTTAAACATATTAATAATTATATGTACACTTCAGTTTACGGCTTGCTCAAACGAAAGCGATGCTCTAACATACAGCAACTTGCAAGAATATTTACATCTAAATTCTAATTTAGAATTAGATGAAGTTATTGCTTGCGCAGCAAGCGATCAAACAAATAAAAACATTACATACATTTTTTATTACCCTGTTCCAAATGCTACCGAAATTCAATATTTTGAAACTTCAAGTCTAGCTGTAAATGAAAATAATTTTTCTGAATACCTACAAGTGACCTATAATACTGAACCCGTTTTTAACGGTTATTTAGGGCAATTTGTTCGTAATAACAATAAAGAAGTTTGGTGTATGGTTACCTATAAAACAAATGGAAAATTACACAAATCAAATCCTATTCGGTTAAAACACCAATCAAAACCAACTGAATGGACTAACAATGTAAACATTGATTTTTCGAAATCTACAAT
>CBDUAL010000043.1:0-14069 GCA_965365125.1 uncultured Lutibacter sp. | reverse complement strand
ATTGAAATTAACCCACGTGTATCTCGCTCTTCAGCTTTAGCTTCAAAAGCAACAGGGTATCCTATTGCAAAAATTGCTGCAAAATTAGCAATTGGTTATCATTTAGATGAATTAAACAACCAAATTACAAAAACTACTTCGGCTTTATTTGAGCCAACATTAGATTATGTAATTGTAAAAATTCCACGTTGGAACTTTGATAAGTTTGAAGGAGCTGATAGAACTTTAGGACTTCAAATGAAATCAGTTGGAGAAGTAATGGGAATTGGACGTTGTTTCCAAGAAGCATTGCATAAAGCAACACAATCTTTAGAAATAAAACGTAATGGTTTAGGTGCCGACGGAAAAGGAGAAAAAGATTACGATACCATTATCCAGAAATTAAAATTTGCTAGTTGGGATCGTGTTTTTGTAATTTATGATGCTATTCAAATGGGAATTCCTTTGAGTAGAATTCACGAAATTACAAAAATTGATATGTGGTATTTAAAGCAATACGAGGAGTTATTAGCTTTAGAGGTTGAAATTTCAACAAACAAACTAGAAACGTTGTCTTATGAATTATTGTTAGAAGCAAAACAAAAAGGTTTTGCAGACAGGCAAATAGCGCATATGTTGGGTTGTTTAGAAAGCGAAGTGAAAACTAAAAGATCTGATTTAGATATCAATCGTGTGTATAAATTGGTTGATACTTGTGCTGCTGAATTTAATGCGCAAACACCATATTACTATTCTACTTTTGAAAATAAAATGATTACGCCTGATGGTGTAAGCAGGGCAGACAACGAAAGTGTAGTTACAGAGAAGAAAAAAATAGTTGTATTAGGTTCTGGTCCAAATAGAATTGGACAGGGAATTGAATTTGATTATTGTTGTGTGCACGGAGTTTTAGCGGCAAAAGAAGCTGGTTATGAAACAATTATGATTAACTGTAATCCTGAAACTGTTTCAACTGATTTTGATACTGCTGATAAATTATATTTTGAACCAGTTTTTTGGGAACATATTTACGATATTATTGAGCACGAAAAACCTGAAGGTGTAATTGTTCAGTTAGGTGGGCAAACGGCATTAAAATTAGCTGAGAAATTATCTAAATGGGGTGTAAAAATAATAGGAACTAGTTTTGAGGCACTTGATTTAGCTGAAGACAGAAAACGTTTTTCAGAATTATTGGTAGATTTAGATATTCCGTTCCCTAAATATGGTACAGCTACTACTGCTGATGAAGCTGCTGCAATAGCTGATAATTTAGATTTTCCAATTTTGGTGCGTCCATCTTATGTATTAGGAGGTCAGGGAATGAAAATTGTAATCAATAAAGAAGAGTTGGAGAAACACGTAGTTGATTTATTGCGTAAAATCCCAAATAATATGTTGTTGTTAGACCATTATTTGGATGGTGCAATTGAAGCTGAAGCTGATGCAATTTGTGATGGAGAAGATGTTTACATTATTGGAATTATGGAGCATATTGAGCCTTGTGGAGTGCATTCAGGAGATTCAAACGCTACATTACCACCTTTTAATTTAGGTGAATTTGTAATGCAACAAATAAAAGATCATACTAAAAAAATTGCGTTAGCATTAGAAACAAAAGGGTTAATTAATATTCAGTTTGCGGTAAAAGACGATATTGTTTATATTATTGAAGCAAATCCAAGAGCGTCTCGTACAGTGCCATTTATAGCAAAAGCTTACCAAGAGCCTTATGTAAATTATGCTACTAAAGTTATGTTAGGTGAACATAAAGTAAAAGATTTTAATTTCAATCCTAAACTAGAAGGCTATGCAATTAAACAACCAGTTTTCTCTTTTAACAAGTTTCCTAATGTAGATAAAAAATTAGGCCCTGAAATGAAATCAACCGGGGAAAGCATTTTATTTATTGATAGTTTAAAAGACGATCAATTTTATGAATTGTATTCTCGAAGAAAAATGTACTTAAGTAAATAATACTTAATGTAATTAAATTAAAGAGCTCCTTTTTGGAGCTCTTTTTGTTTATATAAATAAAGTTTGTATCTTTGTTTAAATAAAAACAATTTACATTGAACAATATAAAATCTGAATTTACAATAAAAGATCTTGAAAACTTTTCAGGAATAAAAGCGCATACCATAAGAATATGGGAAAAGCGCTATAATTTGTTAGCTCCAAATAGAACAGATTCTAACATTAGATATTATGATATAGGTAATCTTCTAAAGTTATTGAACGTTTCTTACTTAAACGCTAATGGGTATAAAATTTCAAAAATTTCAGAATTACCTGAATCAAAATTAAACGCAACAGTTAGAGAATTGGTTGCTAAAAATGGCGCAGATAGCCAAGCTTCAAATACATTGAAATTGGCAATGCTAAATTTTGATGAAAATTTATTTAATATAACGTATAATAATCTAATAGCTCAATCTTCACTTAGATCGGTATTTAAAAATGTGTTTTTACCATTTTTAAATGAAATAGGCTTGTTGTGGCAGGTAAATTCTATTACTCCTGCGCACGAACATTTTATCACAAATCTTATCAAACAAAAAATATTTATCAATATAGAACGATTGCAATTATCATCTCCAACAAATTTTGATAAAATTTTCGTTTTGTACTTGCCTATGAATGAAATTCACGAATTAGGCTTGTTATATCTTCATTTTGAATTATTGCTACACGGATACCAGTCTATTTATTTAGGTCCAAGTGTTCCTTCTGAAAATTTAGCGGATGTTCAAAAAGTATACAATTCTATTTGTTTTGTTAGTTTTTTAACTGTTGAGCCTTCTAAAGAATCAGTTTCAGAATATGTTAAAAATATAGAAAATACGGTATTAAAAGACACAGAAGATGAATTGTGGTTAATGGGAAGAAAAACTACTGAAGAAGAAGTTGTAACTACATCTGACAATGTAAGTGTATTTAAATCAATAGATGAATTGTTAAATAATTTGTAAATTTCATTTAACAAATTTGTTTTAGTTTAATAAAAAGGTATATTTGTTAAACAAATGAGAGATATAATTATAATAGGTTCCGGATTTTCATCCCTTTCAACAGCTTGCTATTTAGCTAAAGCAGGTAATAATGTTACTATTCTTGAAAAAAATTCAACAGTAGGAGGTAGAGCTAGACAGTTTAAACAAAATGGGTTTACATTTGATATGGGACCTACCTGGTATTGGATGCCAGATGTTTTTGAGAAATTTTTTAAAGATTTTGATAAAACACCTTCAGATTATTACCAGTTAGAAAAACTAGGTCCAGCTTACCAGGTTTATTTTGGTAAAGATGATTCAATTACAATACCTGATAACTTACATGATATTTATAAAATATTTGAAGAGGAGGAGCCAGGTAGCTCAAAGTATTTAAAAGATTTTTTAGATTCAGCTAAGTTTAATTATGAAGTTGCAATTAATGATCTTGTTTACAAACCAGGTAAGTCAATTACCGAGTTAATAAACTTTACAACAATATCTAAACTCAATCAATTTTTTACTTCCATAAGAAATACAGTTCGAAAAAATATTAAAAGCAATAAATTGCAGCAAATATTAGAGTTTCCAGTACTGTTTTTAGGAGCAAAACCAAGCAATACTCCAAGTTTTTATAATTTCATGAATTATGCAGATTTTGGTTTAGGAACTTGGCATCCAAAAGGCGGTATGTTTGAGGTGGTAAATGGGTTTGTGAAACTAGCAAAAAGCTTGGGTGTAAAAATTGAAACCAATGAAGTTATTGAAAAAATAGTTGTTAATAAAGGTGTTGTTGAGGGCGTTCAGTCTAATTCAAAATTCAGAACTGCTGATATTGTAATAAGTGGTGCAGATTACCATCATACTGAAACTTTATTAGATCAAAAATATAGAGGGTATTCTGAAAAATACTGGGAACAAAAAACTTTTGCCCCATCATCATTACTTTTTTATGTTGGTTTTGATACAAAATTAAAAAATGTTTCGCATCACACCTTGTTCTTTGATACTGATTTTGATGTGCATGCAAAAGATATTTACGATACGCCAAAATGGCCAAAGGAGCCGCTTTTTTATGCTAGTTTTTCAAGTATAACAGATGATAGTTTTGCCCCTATTTCAAAAGAAGCGGCAACTTTTTTAATTCCTTTAGCGCCTGGATTAAATGATACGCCTGAGTTAAGAAATGAATATTTTTTAAAAATATTAAAAAGATTAGAGTATCTTACAGGTCAAGAATTGGCTGATTCAGTGTTGTTTAAAGAGTCTTTTTGTGTAAATGATTTTAAAAAAGACTATAATTCATACAAAGGAAACGCTTACGGTTTGGCAAATACATTGTTTCAAACAGCATTTTTAAGGCCAAAAATAAAAAGTAAAAAAGTAAAAAACTTATTTTTTACCGGACAGTTAACAGTGCCAGGGCCTGGGGTGCCACCGGCAATTATTTCAGGAAAAATAGTTTCGGATATGGTTATTAATAACAATATAAATTAATTACAACTACTAACTAAAAAAAATTATTATGAAACAATTGTATGATCAAGTATCTTTTACTTGTAGTAAAAATGTTACAAAAAAATATAGTACATCTTTCTCCTTGGCGGTAAATATGTTATCTCCAAAAATTAGAGAGGGAATTTATAGTATTTACGCTTTTGTGCGTTTTGCAGATGAAATAGTTGATTCATTTCATGACTATGAAAAAGAAGAACTTTTAAATGAATTTGAGCAAAATTATTACAGGGCATTTGATAAAAATATAAGTTTAAACCCTATTTTAAACTGTTTTCAGTTAACGGTAAAAAAATACAATATTACCGATGATTTAATTCAATCGTTCTTAAAAAGTATGCGAGCAGATTTGAAAAAAGAAACTTACGATACGGTTGAGGAGTATAATGAATATATTTATGGATCAGCGGATGTAGTTGGGTTAATGTGTTTGAAAGTTTTTGTGAATGGTGATGAAGAAAAGTATGAAAGCTTAAAAAAACCTGCAATGAGGTTAGGTTCAGCATTTCAAAAAGTAAATTTCTTGCGTGATTTGAAGGATGATTATGAAATACTTCATAGATCTTATTTTCCTGGTGTAAATTTAAAACAGCTAAGTGTTGAAGAAAAAACTAACATTATTGCTGATATTGAATCGGATTTTAAAGCGGCTTTTGTTGGAATAAAAAAATTACCTCTTGAAGCAAAATTTGGGGTATATACTGCTTATGTATATTATAGAAGGTTGTTAAAAAAATTGAATAACACACCTTCAAATGAAATTTTAAATACACGTATTAGAGTGTCAAATCCAATGAAGATTAGTTTATTAGCAAGATCATTTGTAGTTTATAAATTAAATTTATTGTAATGAAATTTTTAATTATTTTAATTGCTGTTGTGTTTTCATTTCAAATTCCACCAGCTGTTGATGAGGTTAGAAATCAGTTTCCTGAAATTTCTTCAGAAGAACAAGCTGATACTTTTATTCAACAATTAACTAATGATATTTCTGAAGAAGCTAAAGGGTATATTGCTGCTATGAATTTTATGAAATCTCGCTTTGTTAAAAATCCTTTTACAAAACTGAAGTATTTTAAAATTGGTAAAAAAGAATTAGATGCTGTAATTTTAAAGAATCCTAAAAATATTGAAATGCGGTATATTCGTTATTTAATGCAGAAACAAATTCCAGATTTTTTGGGGTACAATGAAAATATAGAGGAGGATTTTTCTTTAATTGTAAATAAAATAGTTGAAAGTGATTATAGTAATACATTTAAGCTTAAAATAATAAATAATATGTTGTTGGTTAGTAATTTAACCGATAGCGAAAAAGAGATATTAACGAAATTAGAAACTAACCTATAATGTTTGTATTAATTACTTTGGGTACTTTTTTATTGATGGAATGTGTAACATGGTTAACGCATAAATTTGTAATGCACGGTTTTATGTGGTATTTTCATGAAGACCACCACCAGCCACGCTATCAAAATTGGTTTGAACGTAATGATGTGTTTTTTATCATTTTTGCCATACCAAGTATCGCTTTGTTTTACTATGGTGTGCAAGGCGGTTTAAACTATTTATTTTTTATTGGTTTAGGAATTATGTTGTACGGAATGGCTTATTTTTTAGTACATGATGTATTAATTCACAGGCGTTTTAATTGGTTCAATAAAACAAATAATGCATATTTAAAAGGCTTAAGAAAAGCACACAAAGTTCATCACAAGCATTTAGGAAAAGAAGAAGGTGAATGTTTCGGTATGTTATTTGTACCGTTTAAGTATTTTAAAGTATGACCTATTTATATTTATTGATTAACATAGCAAGTTTTTCAGTACCATTTATATATAGTTTTGAAAAAAAAATGCGCTTTATTCAATACTGGAAATCGGTATTTTTAGCAATAGTACTGGTTGCTATTCCTTTTTTAATTTGGGATGTAATTTTTACCAAATATGGAGTTTGGGGTTTTAATCCTGCTTACTATTTAGGAGTAACTATTTATGGTTTGCCTTTAGAAGAAATTCTTTTTTTTATATGTATTCCGTACGCCAGTATTTTTACACATTACGCCTTTCAATATTTTTTTAAAGACACTCAGTTATCAAATAAACTAACACGTTTTATAACAATTAGTTTGTTAATTTCAGCAGTAATTGTGTTAGTTTTTAGCTTTCCAAAAGCATATACCACGGTTAATTTTAGTCTTTTTCTTAGTTTAATGATTTATGCTTTGGTTGTGAAAGATAAAATTTTAAACCGTTTTTATATTACGTTTTTATTGGTATTAGTGCCCTTTTTTATAGTGAATGGTTTACTTACAGGTAGCTTTATTGAAGAGCAAGTGGTTTGGTATAACAATGCCGAAAATTTAGGTGTTAGAATAGGAACTGTACCTGTTGAAGATGCTTTTTATGCCTTTAATATGTTGTACATGGCTTTAATTTTAATTGAAAAATTCAAACCGAAATTCAAAAATAAAATTGTTTAAATGAAAAAAGAAGTTGCTGTTTTTTGGTTTCGAAGAGATGTACGTTTAAAAGATAATTGCGCACTTTATCATGCGTTAAATGCTAACTATGAAGTACTGCCAATTTTTATTTTCGATAAAGAAATTTTGTCAGAACTACCAAAAAATGATCCGCGAGTTCAATTTATACATCAAACTTTAGAAGATATTAATAACCAATTAAAAAAAGAAAATACTTCGCTATTGATATTGAATGATACTGTTGAAAATGCTTGGAAATGTATATTGTCTAAATTTAGTGTGAAGCAAGTTTTTTTTAATAGAGATTATGAGCCTTATGCGCTTCAAAGAGATTCAAAAATCACAGAATTATGTGAAAGTTTAGGAATTCAAGTTTTTTCGTATAAAGATCAGGTAATTTTTGAAAAGGATGAAATAACTAAAGATGATGGTAAACCTTATACTGTTTATACACCTTATAAAAATAAATGGTTGGCTAAATACAATCAAAGCTTAGTTCAAAATTATCCTTCTGAAGCCTTACTAAATAAATTACTAAAATCAACTTTCGAATTTCCAACGTTAGCAACTATTGGTTTTGTTAAAAGTGCTATTGAAGTGTTACCTGTAAATGTGAATTGTATTCCAGATTATAATTTGAACCGTGACATTCCTTCGGTGGAAACTTCAAATTTTTCGGTGCATTTAAGGTTTGGTTTGGTAAGTGTTCGTAAATTAGTGGCGTATGCCCATAAAACTGAAGCGGTATTTTTAAGCGAGTTAATTTGGAGGGAGTTTTTTATGCAGATTTTATGGCATTTTCCAAAAGTTGTAAATAATAACTTTAAGTCAAAATATAATTTTATTCCTTGGAGAAATAATGAAGAAGAATTTAAATTATGGTGTAAAGGTAAAACAGGTTATCCACTTGTTGATGCAGGTATGCGGCAATTAAATAAAACCGGTTATATGCACAATCGGGTAAGAATGATTGTTGCAAGTTTTTTAAACAAACATTTGTTAATTGATTGGCGTTGGGGTGAAGCCTATTTTGCTAAAAAGCTTTTGGATTATGAATTGTCTGCAAACAACGGAAACTGGCAATGGGTTGCAGGTACGGGTTGCGATTCGGCTCCTTATTTCAGAGTTTTTAACCCAACTACGCAACAACAAAAATTTGATCCAGATTTTAAATATATAAAAAAATGGAATCCCACTTATAAGGAAATTCCAGAAATAGTGGAGCATAAGTTTGCCCGTTTACGGTATTTAGAGACTCTAAAAAAGTCTTTGTTGCAGTAAATTAAACTAGTTTGGAAATCATGCCGTTAAAAACAAACCAATGAAAAGGTGTTACAGCATACCAGTACAATCTGCCTGCAATGCCTTGAGGTCTAAAAGTGGCAGTTTGGTACAATATATCATCTTCAATTTTAAATTCTAACCAAGCCTCACCAGGAAGTTTCATTTCAGCATACAATAAAAGTTTTTTGGCTTCTTTATTTACATAAATCACGCGCCAAAAATCTAGCGAGTCACCATTATTTAATTCAGTAGGATGTGTGCGTCCGCGTCTTAAGCCAATTCCTCCAAAAAACTTATCAAAATACCCTCGTAATTTCCACAAAAAAGTGCCGTAGTACCAACCATTTTCACCTCCAATAGACCATATTTTAGTTAAAGTGTAGTCTAAATCTGTTACATTGCGCTGTTTTATGTCGGTAAAGCAACCGTAAGTAGGTACGTTTATATGTTCGTGTAAATCACTATTTAATTCACTGCTTATAAAGGAATCTTTCCAGCTAGATACAATGCTATTTTGTTCAATTTTTACAAATGCATTCTTTACAGCTTCTTTATAAGATATAGGTGTTATGTTGAGTAATTTATTGATATTACTGGGATTTCCTATAATTTCGATTCCCATACTATTTACTAAAGAAGCAGCAAGTTTATAGGAGGTTGAAGTCACAAAATACAACCAATAAGAGGATAATTTTGGAGTCATTATTGGAATGGTAATAATACGTCTTTTTAAACCTCGTATACTCGCAAATTCTAATAACATTTGTTTGTAAGTTAATATTTCTGGACCAAAAATATCAAACGATTTATTTAATAAATCTTTATTGTCAATCGCTCTTTGTAAAAAAGTTAACACATCTCTAACTGCAATGGGTTGCGTTTTGGTGTTTAGCCATTTTGGAGCTACCATAACAGGTAGTTTTTCAACCAAATCTCTAATAATTTCAAAGGAGGAGCTTCCAGATCCAACAATAATACCGGCTTTAAATGTTGTTAAAGCATATTTGGTTGAATGTAGTTTTGTTTCTACATTTTTTCGGGATAATAAATGTTTTGAAAGTTTGGTGTCGTTTGTAATACCACTTAAATAAATAACCTGTTTTGTTGAAGTGTTTTCAATATAGTTTTTGAAATTTTCAGCACATTTTTCTTCAAGTGTATGAAATTCAGTTGATGAATTAGACATAGAATGAATTAAATAGTAGGCAGCATCAATATCTAAAGGTATGTTTTTTAAACTTTGTGGGTTTAAAAAGTCAACTTCTACGACAATTATATTTTTATGATTTTTGAAATTTTTTGGAGCCCTGTCCTTATCTCTTACAGTGCAAACAATAGTATGGCCATCATTTAATAATAACGGAATTAAGCGTTTTCCAATATAGCCTGTTGCTCCTGTTACAAGAATTTTCATTTATTTTATAGGTTTTTGATAGTTAAAACGTTCTTTTAATTGTGGAATGGCATATCCATTTAACCCGTTTATGGTAGCGATTTTTCCTTCTGATAAATTGATAAAACCATCACTATGTAAAAGTTCATCTTTAATATACAGTCCTTGTATTTCGCCAATTACAAGTTTGGTGTTATTTGCTTTTATGTTGTATGTTTCAATATATTTCATGGCTAATTGAATGGGGCAATCTTTTACAAACGGTGCATAAAAAACATCTTTATAATCAGTTTCTAAATTGGTAACATCAAATTCAGAAATGTTTTTTTTGTATTTAGCCGATGTATGGTGTGCATCTTTTAAAATATTTTCGTGAATATGGTTTATAGTAAAAAAACCAGTTTCCATGATATTGTCAAACGTATTTCTAGGTGCAGATGTTGGTCTTAAAATAAATCCTAATAATGGAGGTTCAGAACCTAAATGTATTACTGAACTAAAGATAGCTACATTTGTGTTGCCAATTGCTGATTTTGTAGCAATTAAGTTAGCCGATTTATACCCTGCGCAGCTATTAATTAGGTTAATTTTGTATAGGTGTTCTAATTTGTTGATTTGTTGATTGTTAAAATAAGTCATTATAAATTTTTAAAATTGTTAATGCGAACTTTAGTTGCTTTTAAATCAAACATTAAATTATACAACCCAAAAAAGGTTCGATTAATGTATATAAAATGTTTAGAACCTCTATTTCCATTCATCTTTTTAAGTTCGGCGCTTTTTGAATACCGCTCACCAAGTTCTGCTATTTGTTGAAAGAAATTAGGGTCGGAAAAATCAAATATTTCTTGATGAAAAGGTTGCGTAAATAAGCTTAACATATCATGAAACATGGCCGTGAAAAACGCTGTTTCTTTGAGAGAATCATCATCTCTTAAAATTTCTAATTCGATTAATTTTTGTTGAAATAGTTCAGGATTATTAATATTTTCCTTTTTCGCTAATTCAAAATAAGGAATGTAAAAGTCATTAGGAATGGTTTTCATACAACCAAAATCTAACGCTATTAAATTTGCTTCATTTGAAATTAAAAAATTACCAGGATGCGGATCGGCATGTACTTTTTTAAGCGTATGAATTTGATACATGTAAAAATCCCACAGTGCTTGACCTAATTTGGTTGATTTTTCAGGATTTGTATTATGTGCCGTAAATTCTGATAAATGTTCACCTTCCATCCAATCCATGGTAATAATCCTTTCCGAAGAAAATGCTGTATAATACTTAGGGAATTGTAGGTTAGGAATGTGTGCACAAGCTTCAGAAATTTCTTTACTTTGTTTAATTTCAATTAAGTAATTGGTTTCTTCAATGAGTTTGTCTTCAACTTCTTTAAAATACTTATCAGAATCCTTTCCTTTAATATTAAACATGCTAATAGCAATAGGTTTTACCAAAGTAAGATCACTAGAAATGCTATTTGCAATACCCGGATATTGAATTTTTACGGCTAAATTTTTACCGTTTTTTACAGCTTTATGAACTTGCCCAATGCTTGCTGCGTTCACAGAATTTGCGTTAAAGGTGTCAAATATTTCACCAGGTGCTTTTCCAAAATATTTTTTAAATGTTTTTAAAACCAATGGAGCAGATAATGGAGGAACGGAAAACTGGGATAATGAAAATTTTTCGACATAAGCTTGTGGCAAAACACTTTTTTCCATGCTCAACATTTGGGCAACTTTTAAAGCACTTCCTTTTAGTTTTTTTAAGCCATCGTAAATGTCTTCTGCGTTGTTCTTGTTTAATTTTTCTTTAGCTTCATCTTCAGTGCTAATTAATTTATCACCATAATATTTTAAGTAGTTCATACCAACCTTTGCTCCAGTTTGCACTAGTTTTGAGGCTCTATGGATTTTTGAAACTGGAATTGTATCTATTGTTTTTAGCATAGCGTTATGAGTTTATGTTCATTTTTTCTTTGTACAAAAATTTACCCAAATCAATAATACTTTTTAAAGGAGTTGAGTCAATTAAATCAAAACTAGTATTTACAGATTTTTCTATAAAAATATCGGTCTTTTCAAATGAAGCTGAAGCATCATTTAACCAAAATTTAAGGGTTATTAGTAATTGAATCCAAGCACTTTCTTTGATGGTTTTTTGTTGAATTTGAGCAATATTTTTTTGTTTTATATCAATGGTTTCAATATCTAAGGAGTCAATATAATTGGTAAAACTATTTTTTAGTTCAGACAATACATTTAATTTTTTTAGTTGCATAGTATCTCCTTCAAGAACAACACTTACATAACTTCTATTTGCTGTTAAGTTTTCAAAAAATGTATAGTAAAAACTTAATAATTTGTTTCTGGCATCAAACGTTTGATAATCTTTACTTTTTTCTAAAACATGTACAGTGTTTTTATAAAAAGCATTAAAAATTGATTTTTCAACCGCTTCAAACGATCCAAAGTGCATATAAAATGTAGCTTCTTCAAACTTGTTTTCTTTGGCAAAAGCATAAACAGTTAGAGGTTTAGCGTTGTTTTCTAGTACATAAGACATGTACTTGGAGATAATTTCTGTTGCGCTTAATTCTTTATTTTTTGACATAATAAATGTTATTTTATGATTGTTTATTGTTTTGTTGTGTAAATTAAACAAAAATAATTAACTAATCTGGATTGATACTATGTTAAATCTTTATTGAAGGATAGATAAAAGCAATAGTTGTTTGTGTGTTGTTAATATAAATTGTTTAACTTTGTAGGTGTTAAAAATAAACAAAATGAATTATAAAGTTGCTGTATCAAGACGAGAACACTTTAACTCTGCACATCGGTTGCACAATGTAAACTGGTCTGATGATAAGAATGCTAGTGTGTTTGGGAAATGTAATAACCCAAACTTTCACGGGCATAATTATGAGTTGGAAGTAAAGGTAATAGGTGAAATTGATGAAAATACCGGGTATGTGATAGATACAAAATACTTATCAGACCTTATTAAAGAAAGTGTACTAGATAAATTTGATCATAAAAATTTGAATTTAGATGTTGAAGAGTTTAAAGTATTAAACCCAACAACTGAAAACATTGCTATGATTATTTATATGATTTTAAGACCTCTTATTGATGATAAATACGAATTAAAAATTAAGCTTTATGAAACACCAAGAAACTTTGTTGAATTTCCCTATTAACGGTAATAAACTAAACGGATTTAGTTTTGATGAAATAGGAGACGATCATTTATATACAGGTATAGATACTCCTTTAACTAAAGATGCTTTTAAACTATCAGATGAAGAAAAGAAGGATAAAATTGCGGGTTTATTTGCTGAAATTATGCAAGTAATGGGATTAGATTTAGCTGATGATTCTTTAAATGGCACTCCTAAAAGAGTAGCGAAAATGTATATTGATGAAATATTTTCAGGCTTAAACCCTAAAAATAAGCCTAAGATTGCCTTGTTTGATAACAAATACCAATACAATCAAATGTTGGTTGAAAAGAATATTCAATTTTATTCGAACTGTGAGCATCATTTTGTGCCAATTTTTGGGAAAGTACACGTTGCTTACGTATCTTCAGGAAAAGTAATTGGGCTTTCAAAAATTAACCGAATAGTGCAATATTTTGCAAACAGACCACAAGTACAAGAACGTTTAACCAATCAAATAGCGTTGGAATTAGCTTCGGTTTTAGAAACCGATGACATTGCCGTTATTATTGATGCCAAGCATTTGTGTGTAGCTTCAAGAGGAATTAAAGATGATTCTTCTGCAACAGTAACAAGTTATTATGGAGGAGTATTTAACAAGCCCGAAAAAATTGTTGAACTCCAAAATTATTTAAAACAGTAAATTATGGATTTAATAAATGAAGCACTAAAGTATGAGCAACAAAAGCTTTCATTAAAAACAACTAGCGATAGAATTGTTGCCTCACAAAAATTAAAAAACTTAATTTTAGGATTGAATGAGATTTATAAGAAAACTAAAAATCCTGAATTGATGGATATTATGAAACGCCTAACCGTTATAAAACGGAAAGTTGAAAAACGTTTAAACTTAAGAATTACTATTTAAAATTGAGCAATGAAAACAATTGTAATTATTGGAGGAAGCAAAGGAATTGGAAAAGCAATTTCACAGTTAGAACTGAAAAATAATAAAGTAATTAATATAAGTAGGTCTCAGCCTGAATTTAAGCATCAAAATTTAACGCACTACAATTGTAATGTTTTAATTGATGAATTACCTAATTTAGATGCTATTGATACGCTAATATATTGCCCAGGAAGCATCAATTTAAAACCTTTTAACAGATTGAGTTTAGATGATTTTAAAAATGATTATGAAATTAATTTCTTAGGAGCTGTGAAGGCTATTCAAAAATATTTACCTTTATTAAAAGA
>CBDUAL010000042.1:0-14344 GCA_965365125.1 uncultured Lutibacter sp. | reverse complement strand
AGGTATTCTAACCAGCTGAACTACCAGACCGTTGCTCTTAGCGGATGCAAATATAAGCGGGTTTTTTATATCTACAAAGGTTTTTTGAAAAATTTACAAATATTTTTTTCTACTTGTTAAATAAGAGATTAAAATTTGATGAAATCCTTTATGAATATCTACAGGAACATATTCAATTTTATATTGCATACATTTCATTTTCAATTCATTAAAATATTTTTCAACTTCAGTTTTGTATTGCTGTTTTACAGACGAAGCATATAAATTAATTTCTTCACCTGTTTCTACATCTACAAATTTTTTGGGAGAATTTTCAAAATCAAAGTTATACTCAAGCTTTCCATCATAAGTATGAAACAAAACGACCTCGTGTTTGTTGTATTTTAAATGACGTAAAGCTTCAAACAATTCTTTCTCATTTTTATCGGTTTGAAACATATCTGTAAACAGAAATATAAGCGATCGCTGATGTACTTTCTCTGAAATTTCGTGTAATACCTTATAAGTATCTGTTGATCCTTTAGAATCTTCTTTTAAAAGTTGATCTAATTTAGACAATAACATTCTTCTATGCCTATCACTCCCTTTTGCTGGTGAATAATATTCAACTTCATTACTATAAACACTTAAACCAACCGCATCTCTTTGACGCTTTAATAATTCCATTAAAACTGCTGAAGCAATTGCTGAAAATCCAATTTTTGATAAATTATCTAATGTAGGATTCTTAATTATTGGATAATGCATTGAAGCTGAATTATCAATCATTAAATAACAACGCAAATTAGTCTCCTCCTCGTAGCGCTTTACAAATAGTTTTTTTGTTTTAGCATAAAGCTTCCAATCAATGTGCCGAGTGCTTTCACCTTTATTATATAGCCTGTGCTCAGCAAATTCGACCGAAAAACCGTGAAATGGACTTTTATGCATTCCCGTAATAAATCCTTCAACAACCTGACTCGCCAACAATTCGAGGTTATTTAATTCAGAAAGATGTTGTACTGATAAGTTATCCATATTCATTTATTAATAAAGTAAATATACTATATAAATAGAAAAAGCCCGGCAAAATTGCCAGGCTTCCTAAAAATATTTTCAAAGTATATTTTATAAATGTGCGTCAATTTTTTGAGCATACGTTGCTTTTGGAGCAACACCTACTTGTTTTTCAACAACTTCTCCACCTTTAAAAACTAAAACAGTTGGAATATTTCTTACTCCATATTTTGCTGCAAACTCTTGATTTGCATCAACATCTACTTTTGCTATAACTGCTTTTCCTTCATATTCTGAAGTTAATTGATCCATTATTGGAGCAACCATTCTACAAGGTCCACACCAAGCAGCCCAAAAATCAACCATTACTGGTTTATCTGATTGTAAAACTACTTCGTTAAAGGTTGCATCTGTTACTTCTAATGCCATAATATATTTTTTAAATTAATAACTCTAATTAAACTTCGACAAAAGTACATAAATATTTCACCATTACAATTCAACATTTATTACTTTTATTTATGAAACCATTAAAAAAACTGATTTTCAACGGTATTAAAACACTTCTTTCGCTATTTTTTTAATATTATCCGATTTTCCCATAGAGTAAAAGTGTACTACAGGCGCTCCGTTAGCAATCAATTCCTTAGATTGCTGAATTGCCCACTCAATTCCTACTTCACGAACTTGCTTATTATCCTTACAACCTTCAATGGCCGAAATTAAATCTTCAGGCATATCTAATCTAAAAATTTGCGGTAAAATTTGTTGATGCCTTTTAACAGCCACAGGCTTTATACCTGGAATAATAGGCACTGTAATTCCAACACTCTTTGCCTTTTCAACAAACTCAAAATATTTAGAATTATCAAAAAACATTTGGGTTACCACGTAATCGGCACCAGCATCAACTTTCTCTTTCAATCTACGCAAATCTGTTTCCATACTTGGAGCTTCCAAATGTTTCTCAGGATACCCTGCAACACCAATACAAAAATCTGGCTTATTATTGGTTTCAATAATATTATGTAAATACTTCCCTTGGTTCAACTCTCTTATTTGAGCTACCAAATCTGAAGCATACCTATGCCCTCCTTCCGTAGGAATAAAAAACGATTCATGTTTCATGGCATCACCTCGCAACGCCATAATATTATCTAAGCCTAAATAATGGCAATCAACCAACACATATTCCGTTTCTTCTTTGGTAAAACCTCCACACAATACATGCGGAATTGCATCAACATCGTACTTGTATTTTAACGCAGCACAAATACCAACAGTACCAGGGCGCATACGTGTCATTTTTTGCTCCAGCAACCCGTTTTCCTTCTTAATATACACGTACTCCTCTCGAGAAGTTGTTACATCAATAAAAGGCGGCTTAAACTCCATTAACGGATCTACATTGTTATATAAATCCTGAATATTTTGCCCTTTTTGAGGCGGCACAATCTCAAACGAAAACAATGTTTTACCGTTTGCTTGCTTAATATGATCTGTTACTTTCATTTTATACCATCCTTAATCCTTCCCTAAGGGAAGGAAATTGCTACTATTTTTATTCTTATTTCTAAATCCTCAAAACAACGCTCTAACCTTGAACTTTTAAACCATTCAACCTTTAAACTTAATTTTAAGGGCGTTACCCACAAGGGGTCGGGCTATACGCTATATCTTTTTCTACAATTCCACTGCGTTACATTGTAAAAAAGGATGCCGCTGCTATCCCTAACGCAAATCAATTATCAATTACTAATGAATATTTTTTTAACCTTTTAACTTTTCAACCCTTCAACCCTTCAACTCTTCAACTCTTCAACTCTTCAACTGTCAAACCTTTCAACCTTTCAACCCTTCAACCTTTCAACCCTTCAACCCTTCAACCCTTCAACTCTTCAACCTTTCAACCCTTCAACCTTTCAACCCTTCAACCCTTCAACCCTTCAACCCTTCAACCCTTCAACCTTTCAACCCTTCAACCTTTCAACTCTTCAACTCTTCAACCCTTCAACCTTTCAACCTTTCAACCTTTCAACTGTCAAACCCCAAAATTCCCCCTTTGAGGGTTAGGGAGATTAAACCAAATTCGGATTCAACCATTTTTTAGCCGTTTCTAAATCCATATTTTTTCTAATTGCAAAATCTTTCACTTGTTCTTCAGTAATTTTACCAAGACCAAAATATTTAGATTTTTCGTTTCCAAAATAATATCCCGAAACTGATGCTGCCGGCCACATAGCCAAACTATCTGTCAATTCAACCCCAATGGTTTCTTTTACACTTAATAAATCCCATATCGTCCATTTTTCCGTATGATCTGGACACGCAGGATACCCTGGAGCAGGACGAATACCTTTGTACTCTTCTTTTATTAAATCTTGGTTTGATAATACTTCCGCAGAAGCGTAACCCCAATATTCTTTACGCACTTTTTTGTGCAAATATTCAGCAAAAGCTTCAGCCAATCTATCAGCTAAGGCCTTAATCATTATAGAATTATAATCGTCGTGATCTTTTTCAAATTCAGCAGCCAATTCAGCCGTTCCAAAACCTGTAGACACACAAAAAGCTCCCATATAATCTTCAACACCTGTTTCTTTAGGCGCAACAAAATCGGCCAATGCAATGTTTGCAATACCTTCCTTCTTTTTTGATTGCTGACGCAAGGTTACAAACTTAGCTTCTACTTCATTTCTATTTGCATCACCATAAATTTCAATATCATCATTTACAGCATTTGCAGGAAAAATTCCAAAAACAGCTTTTGCCGTTAATAGTTTTTCATTCAAAATTTGAGCCAATAGAATTTTAGCATCGCTAAACAAATTTGTAGCTTCTACTCCAACAACTTTATCTTCTAAAATTGCAGGATATTTACCCGCCAATTCCCAGGTTCTAAAAAACGGAGTCCAATCTATATAATCTACTAATTTAGTTAAATCAAAATCTTCATAAACTTGAATTCCTTCAAAATTAGGTTTTGTAATAGTTGTTGTATCCCAATCAATGTTGAATTTATTTTTTCGAGCATCTGCCAAAGAAACAAATTCCTTTTTACTAGATCTGTTTGCGAAACCTTCACGTACTTTTACATAATCAGCTTTTATATCTTCAATATACTTTTGATTGGTTTTTTTGTTTAATAAATCGCCCACCACAGTCACAGCTCTTGATGCATCGTGCACATGCACTACTGCATTTTTATATTGAGGGTCAATTTTTACAGCAGTATGCGCTTTTGAAGTTGTAGCACCACCAATTAACAACGGAACTTCAAAATTTTGACGTTCCATTTCTTTTGCTAAATACACCATTTCATCTAAACTAGGTGTAATTAAACCACTTAAACCAATCGCATCTACATTTTCATCTTTCGCTGCCTGAATAATTTTTTCAGGAGCAACCATGACTCCTAAATCTACAATATCGTAATTGTTACAACCTAAAACAACACCTACAATATTTTTACCAATATCGTGCACATCACCTTTTACAGTTGCCAATAATATTTTACCAGCCCCCCTAGCCCCCAAAGGAGGAGCCTCTAATTCTTTCTTTATTTTTGATAACACCAAATCAAGATTTGACAACACCTCTTCATTTGAAAAACGAATCACTCGATACCCTTCTTCTTCTAACCAGGCTATTCTTTCCCCATCACTTTCTTTATTTTCAGGTAATTGATGTATTAAACCATCAATTTCAATAATTAAATTCGTTTTTAAACAAATAAAATCTGTAATATAATTACCTATAATGTGTTGTCTTCTAAACTTATATCCGTCTAATTTTTTTCCACTTAATACATTCCACAGCAATTCTTCAGCATCAGTTGGTTGATTACGCATTTTTTTAGAATAATCTTTCAATAAACCATATAATACTGGATTTGCTGTTTCCCAATGAAAAGTCCCCTTTGGGGATTTAGGGGCTTCCTTTGCAGCATCAATAAAAGGCAATAAATAAGCTACTGCTTTTTTCATGACACGCGCTGATTTTACCACCTGCGGTAAAAACATTTTACCCGAACCAAATAAATCTCCAACTACATTCATACCAGTCATTAAATTACCTTCAATAACTTCAATTGGCTTAGTAGCTTCTAATCTAGCCGCTTCAACATCTTCAACAATAAATTCATCCAAGCCTTTTACTAAAGAGTGTGTAATACGCTCTTGTAAAGGTTTTTCCCTCCAACTTAAATCAACTTTACGTTCTTTTGAAGTGCTCACCACACTTTCTGCAAAATCTAATAAACGCTCTGTTGCGTCTTCTCTTCTATCTAAAATAACATCTTCAACATGCGCTAGTAAATCCTTTGGAATATCATCATAAACTTCCAACATTGCTGGGTTCACAATTCCTATATTCATACCTGCTTGAATTGCATAATATAAAAATACCGAGTGCATAGCCTCACGCACCGCATTGTTTCCCCTAAATGAAAACGACACATTACTCACCCCTCCACTTACATTTGCGTTTGGTAAATTTTCTCGAACCCAACGTGTAGCTTCAATAAAATCTATGGCATTTCTTCTATGCTCTTCCATTCCTGTTGCTACAGGAAAAATATTTAAATCGAAAATAATATCTTCAGAAGGGAAACCTACTTTATCAACTAAAACATCGTAAGAACGTTTTGCTATTTCAATTCTACGCTCGTAATTATCCGCTTGTCCAACTTCATCAAAAGCCATTACAATAACAGCCGCACCATACATTTTTATTTTCTTTGCATGCTCAATAAATTGCGCTTCTCCTTCTTTTAAACTAATAGAATTCACCACACATTTACCTTGCGCTACTTGCAAACCAGCTTCAATAATTTCCCATTTAGAGCTATCAACCATAATTGGCACACGCGCAATATCTGGTTCAGCAGCAATTAAGTTCATAAAACGAACCATGGCTTCTTTTCCATCTAACAAACCATCATCCATATTAATGTCGATAATTTGCGCCCCACCATCAACTTGATGACGTGCAATTGCTAATGCTTCATCAAATTTTTCTTCTTTTATTAATCGTAAAAACTTACGAGAACCAGCAACGTTGGTACGTTCACCAACATTTATAAAATTACTTTCAGGAGTAATTACTAAAGGTTCTAGACCAGATAGTTTAAGCCCCCTAGCCCCCGAAGGGGGAACGAATGGTGTTTCTATAATTTTTAAAATATCTTGCATTTTTTATAATCTTAATTTAATATAAATGAAATTTATTCATTTTAAATCCCCCCTTTGGGGGCTAGGGGGCTTCTTGGCTTTCGTCCTTCAGCAATTTCAGCAATTGCTTTTATATGTGCTGGAGTTGTTCCACAACATCCTCCAATAATATTTATTAAATTCTTCTCTAAATATTCTTTAATTTGGTTCGCCATCATTTCTGGTGTTTCATCGTATTCACCAAAAGCATTTGGTAAACCTGCATTTGGATGCGCTGAAATTCCTAAATCTGATTTTTGCGCCAACACTTCTAAATGTGGTGTTAACTGACTAGCGCCTAAAGCGCAATTAAACCCTACAGTTAATAATGGAATATGTGATACTGAAATTAAAAAAGCTTCAGCCGTTTGACCAGATAACGTTCTTCCACTTGCATCAGTTATGGTACCACTTAACATAATTGGAATATCAATATTACGTTCCGCTTTTATTTCTTCAATAGCAAATAACGCTGCTTTTGCATTTAAGGTGTCAAAAACAGTTTCTACCAACAACACATCTACACCTCCATGAATTAAAGCTTCGGCTTGTTGCTTATAAGCAACTCTTAAATCATCAAAAGTAACTGCTCTAAAACCGGGGTCATTAACATCAGGCGACATACTTGCCGTACGGTTTGTTGGTCCAATTGAACCTGCTACAAAACGAGGCTTACTTGGGTTTTTCGCTGTAAATTCACCTGCAACTTCTTTGGCTATTTTAGCAGATTCAAAGTTCAACTCATATACAAAATCTTCCATTTCATAATCAGCCATTGCAATGGTTGTGCTAGAAAAGGTGTTGGTTTCAATAATATCAGCTCCTGCTTCTAAGTATTTTGCATGAATTGTTTTTATTGCTTCAGGTTGGGTTAAAGAAAGCATGTCATTATTTCCTTTTACCGAAATGTTGAAATCTTTAAATTTTTCACCCCTATAATCTTCTTCAGTAAATTTATACTGTTGAATCATAGTTCCCATAGCACCATCAAGTACTAGGATTTTATTTTTTAATATATTTCGGATATCTTCCATGGTATCATTTTTACATAAACAGTCGGAAGTTATTAAGCAGCATTACTCTAGGAGTAGGTGTTATCTGTCCATTTTAATGGTAGAACGTAGCACCTTCTTTAAAATGAATAACTTTTAAGTAGACTTCGACTCCGCTAAGTCAACGAAGTAATAAAATCACTTCAACACTTCAAATTAAAACACCCAAAGGGTTGCTAAGGCTTCTACAGGTCTATTCCCTCAGCCTTTCTTAATAACTAATTAAGTATGTTTATGAACTTTGTGCAAATAAACGGCATATTCTTATGAATTACAAACAACTGTTCTATAATATTCAAGAATTTCACAAGTTTATATTAATTGTAATACGAGTTCCATTATTTTTTGAAGAATTGATAAAAATTCGTCCATTTATATAACTTATCCGCTCTTTCATAAAAAACAAGCCCATTCCTGCTTCACTCTTTTCTGCTAATAATTTTTCAGCATTAAAACCTTTTCCATCATCATCAATCACAATACTTAATACTTGGTTAGAATGACTAATTGAAACCAATATATAATTGGCTTCAGCATATTTTAATGAATTGTTTACCGCTTCTTGAACTACACGATACACATTGGTTTCTACCAAAGAGTCGAACCGACCTTTAAAATCGGTTTTATTTTCAAAAAAGATTTGTTTTCCTGTGAAACTAGCTAAACGCTCTGTTAATTTTTGAATGGTTGGCACAATACCATAATCAACCAATTCAGGAGGTGTTAAATTAAACGTAACCGCCCTAACTTCCTTAATTAAACTCCCTAAAAGCTTTTTTAAATTTTCAACTTTAACGGCAGTACCTTCAACATTTTCAGAATTAATAGATTCAATATTGAATTTTAACGCTGTTAACATTTGACCAATACCGTCATGAATATCTTTTGCTATTCTTTTTCGCTCTTCTTCCTGCGCTTCAACAATTTGACTTGCTTGTATTTTTTGTCGATTTACTTGCTCAGTAAAACGTTCTTCATTTAGCAAATCAATTTCACTTTGCGACTCTTTTCTACGGGTAATATCAGTACACAAAATCAATACACGTTGATTATTTCTCAATTGATTCATTGGAATTATAGACATTTCTAACCATAACTTTTGCGATTTTTTGGTTGTAATCTCTAATTCTCCTACCCAAATAGACCTTTGTTTTCCTTTTAACAATTCTTTTACAGCCTGCTGCTCTCCACCTTCTAACAACAACAACTCTTCTAAGTAAGCTTTTTCATCATTAGGCGTATCAATACCCAACAAGGTTTTAAACTTTTTACTCATATGAACCATAGATCCATCTTGAGCAACACTCACAAATAAAGCCGCATTATCTAAGGCATAATTTAAACCTTTCAATTCTTGTAATGAAGCTTCCTTTGCAATGTACAATTCCTCTATTTTTTGCGCTTTTTCCTGAGCTTCTTTTTTTGTAACAATTAAATCGTGAATTACTTTTTTAATATGAATTGAAATTGGCTTAAACAAAAACAACATTTCAAACAGTAAAATCAATAATGAAATTACCAACAAAATGTATTCTTTCCTTTTCAACTCTTTTACTTTTTGCTGACTTATTTCATCGTATTTAAATACAATTTCATTCATTTTATTCAAAAAAGGACCTTCAGCTTTTTTTAAAATTGAAATGTTTTCCTGAATAGCTTCTGATGCTGTAGTAGGGTTTTCAGCTATTAAAGAAACAATTGCATTACAAGAACCTACTATTTGTTGATGATTTGCGTCTATTTCTTTAAAAAGTACTTTAAGTTCAGGACTACTTTTAGTTAACTCACCTAATTCACTTAACTCATTTTGTAAATTTTGATGTGACAACAAAAACGTTTGGTTACTCTGTTTTATAACTTCAACTATTTTTAGTTGTTCACTTTTAGTTGCATTCAACAAAAACAAAGATTCCTTTACCAACTTTTGACTCAACATACGTTGACGCCCAGCAATGTTAATAATTCTTGAATCGTTTAATTGAGAATTTAAGTGTTTTTGAATTAAAATTTGGGCAATTAATATGGAAGCTGCTATTAATAAAAACGCCATTAAATACAACCTTCTAAATTTATAAAAGGTTGAATTATCTAATGATATGTCATTATTTGATGCATTCATAAAAAAGCTAAAAACTCTTAACTAAGCGCTTTTGTAATTAAAGCCAATGCGGCATCTGAAAGTTGTAATTTTAAAGCAGCTTTATGCCCTTTCTCAGACATTTTTTTCCACGTTTTTTGAACAATATCAATCAACTTTTCTTCAGGATATTTTTTTGAAAATTTAGCAAAGTAAAACTCTAAAAACACCAAACACACCACATCTTCCAATGTTTGCGTATCCGCATTTTTTTTCAATTGTTTTTTCAACAATAAAAAAGAAACTTCATCAATAATTTCTTGAGAATAACCACATTCTTTCAAAATTTCAGTCGCTTTTTTTGCGTGAAAATCTTTCAAATCTTTTCGCCAAGTTAAATACCCAACCCTATTCATCTCATAAGAGTCTCTTGGTATTTCCCAACGGCAAATATGTTGACAACGCACGGTTAATTGCAATGCTTCATTTGCGTCTGGAGCAAATTTATTTAGCTGATTTGTCATTCTTTCCGCATAAATTAATTCCTTCGGAAACTCTTCTCCTTCAAAAATTTCTACATTAGGATCTTGAGCATTTGCTTTATCAAATAACTGAATTGCTTTTTTAAATTTTTCTGATTGTAACATTGGTAAGATTTAAGCCCAAATCTATTCAGAAAATCCGATATATACAAAGTTGTGTTCAACTTTCACTGGGTAAGTGGCAATTGCTTTTAAATCTCCATTTAAATTTTCACCTGACTCTAATGAAAATGTTTTTTTATGCATTGGGCAAGCAACTTTTGGAATTCCTTTGTCATCACCAATCATTCCGCGAGACAATACCATTTCCATTTTATGCGGACAAACATTTTGACAAGCATACCACTGGTTTCTTCGTTGGAAATTAAAAACTGCAATTTGTTTGTCTTTATATTTTACACAAACACCACCATCTTTTGCAAACTTGCTTACTTCAGCAGCTTTAAACCAAACTTTCACTTCACTTTCTTTTACTGTACTATAGGTATTTAAAATTGTATCCATTTTATTTAAGTTTAGTTATTATTTATCCCAAGCCGAAGGTTGTAATTGCTCTCTCATTGGAACAAAAACAATAGTATCATCGGTATCTTCTGAATTTACAAAATGCTGAAATCTTGAAACCATATCGTCATTTTCAATGGCTTGTTTCCACTCACATTGATAAGCATCAACCAAACCTTGCATTTCAGCCTCCAATTCCGCAGCTATATTTAAACTATCATCAACCACAATTTTTATTAATTGATCAATTCCGCCTTCTAGTTTATCTAACCAAGTTGAAGTACGCATTAACGGCGCAGCGGTTCTTATATAATACATAAAATAACGATCTAAATATTTTATAACTGTTTCATTATCTATTTGCTCAGCTAATAATTGCGCATGTCTTGGTGTAGCTCCACCATTTCCACCAACATATAAATTCCAACCACCTTCAACAGCTATTAGTCCAAAATCTTTTCCACGAGCCTCAGCACATTCACGAATACAAGCCGAAACACCTCCTTTAAATTTATGCGGAGAACGCAACCCCTTGTACCTATTTTCTAATTCAATAGCAAAACCAACACTATCGTCCATTCCGTATCTACACCACGATGATCCGACACAACTTTTTACCGTTCTTAAAGATTTTCCATAGGCGTGACCACTTTCAAAACCTGCATCAATTAATTCTTTCCAAATTGCAGGTAAATCGTTTAACTGCGCTCCAAATAAATCGATGCGCTGACCACCCGTAATTTTTGTATATAAATTGTATTTTTTTCCAACTTGACCAATTACAATCAATTTATCTGGTGTGATTTCTCCTCCAGGAATTCTTGGAACAACAGAATAAGTTCCGTTGCGTTGAATATTAGCTAAAAACTTATCATTTGAATCTTGTATTACCTCTTCTTTATTAGCCGTATCATTGTATAAACTTGCAAAAATTGAAGCTACTAAAGGCTTACAAATCTCACAACCATCACCTTTTCCGCAAGTATCAATAGCTTCATCAAAGGTTTTTAGTTGCTTTATTTTTATAATTCCAAATAACTCCTGACGTGTATATTCAAAATGCTCACAAATACTATTTTTAACTTCTTTACCTAAAGATTTTAAGGTTTCATTTACCAAATCAACCACCATAGGTTTACAACCTCCACAACCAGTAGTTACTTTTGTTTTTGCAATTACATCTGCCAAATTATTACAACCTCCTTCGGTTATTGAAGAACAAATTGCGCCTTTTGTAACACTTTCACAAGAACAAACCTGTGCAGCATCTGGAATATCCATAGCACTTCCAAAAGCAGTACCACCTTCACCTCTTGCTCCTAAAATTAATTCTTCGGCATCTTCAGGAATTGGCAAACCGTTTAAATATATTTGATGAAACATATTATAATCGGAAGCATCTCCAATTAGAATTCCCCCTAATAATTTCTTTCCATCGTGACTTACATTGATTCTTTTATATAAATCTTTGGTTTTATTTTCAAAAATTATTGAATACCCTTTTTCAACAGGCATAAATGGCTCCCCAAAACTAGCAACATCAACACCAATTAATTTTAATTTGGTTGACATATCGATATCGGCGCTCATTAAAGTCACTGAATTACCTAGAATTTGATCCACCGCAACATCAGCCATTTCATAACCTGGAGCAACCAAACCATAAATCATATTATTATAGAGCGCAACTTCACCAATTGCAAAAATTTCAGGATCTGAAGTTTGCATTTTATTGTTTACAACAATTCCACCACGAGTTCCCATTTCCAACCCACAAGTCTTCCCCAACTCATCACGCGGACGAATACCTGCAGAAACAACCAACATATCTACATTAATTTTATCGTATTCTCCAAATTCCATCCCAGTGATTGATTGTTCACCTAAAATTTTATTAGTAGCTTTTGACAAATGAATATGAATTCCCATTGTTTCCAACTTATTCTTTAGAACGCTACTACCTCTTGTATCTAACTGACGCGGCATTAACTTTGAAGCAAACTCTACCACATGCGGCTCTAACCCCATATCCATCACTGCTTTTGCCGCCTCTAAGCCTAAAAGCCCACCACCTAAAACTGCGGCTTTTGCATCAGGATTATTCTTTTTAAGCTTATCAGCATAAGCCATCATTCCCTCCAAATCCTCAATGGTTCTATACACAAAAACACCTTCTTTTTCTACGCCTTTTATTGAAGGCACAAAAGCAGATGAACCCGTAGCCAATACTAAATAGTCGTACTTAAATGTAGTATCGTTGATCGTAGTAATTGTTTTTGAAGCCCTATGAATATCCGTTACTCTTTCATTGGTAACTAATTCAATATTATTTTCTTTATACCAAGAACGCGGTGCCATTTCCAATGCTTTTGCATCACCATTTTCAAAAAATTCACTTAAATGAACTCGGTCATAAGCAGGCCTTGGCTCCTCACCAAAAACCGTAATCTTAAAATTTTGGGTTGTTTCTTTTGCTACAAATTTCTCACAAAACTTATAACCAACCATCCCGTTCCCTATTACTAAAATTGATTTTATCTGCTTCATTTTATTTACTTTTATTTATCAGATGGAAATTTCACAAAACACTACTTTTAATTGTAATCAAAACTTGCGCAATGCTCATTTCATATTTTTATGCATTAAGTATCACGAACACAAAACTACGTATTTTTACGTAATAAAACTACGTATTTATATATTTTTTACGTATTATTGCATTATTATAATTTCTAACACTATAAAAGTCTACTTATGAAGCATCAAAATAACAATGCAAAAGTCACCTTAGTTGGAGCAGGACCAGGAGACATAGACTTAATTACCATAAAAGGTTTAAATGCCATAAAAAATGCAGATTGCATCCTATATGACGCCTTGGTAAATCCTGATATTTTAAAATATGCAAAAACAGAAACTCCTTGTATTTATGTAGGAAAAAGGTTCAACAATCACAGATTACCACAAGAAGAAATAAACTCTCTTTTAGTTGAAAAAGCGTTAGAATTTGGACATGTAGTACGTTTAAAAGGTGGAGACTCTTTTGTTTTTGGAAGGGGAAGCGAGGAAATTGACCACACAGAATCTTTCAACATTCCAACTGAAATCATCCCAGGAATTAGCAGCGCATTAGCCGTACCTGCATTGCAAGGAATTCCTTTAACAAAAAGAACCGTAAATGAAAGTTTTTGGGTAATTACAGGAACAACCTCTAACGGAAACATTTCAAAAGACATTATATTAGGAGCGCAATCTTCAGCTACTTTGGTAATATTAATGGGACTACGTAATTTTTCATTAATTATGGAAGAAATAAAAAAATGTAGACACAAATACACACCGTTTGCTATTATTCAAAATGGATCACTACCTGATGAAAAAATAACAATTGAAACCGTCAATAATTATAAAAATGCACTCGATAGTATCGATTATAAAAAACCTGGAATTATAGTAATAGGAGATGTTGTAGCCGAACATTCTTCGTATTTAGATGAAGAAATTCAACGTGTACTAAACACTACTTTTTAAACACCTAACCAAAATACACACTTCTTAATATTTCAACATTGTATTTTGAATATTAAAAAAAAATCAACCATAAATTAATACATTCCTAATAATCAAACATTTACGTACATTTAAAAATCAAAAGCCTTAATTAATACGTATTTATACTTATCTTCACTCAAATGGTTTTAAAAAATAAAATATCATGTGAATTATGCAGCAATAAAAAATGCATTATCAAGCAAAGCCTTTCTTCTGAATTATTGCAAGAATTAGTAAAAGAAAAAAACACGCTCATCAGTAAAAAAGGGCAGCATTTTATTTTAGAAGGAACACCCGTTAATGGACTATTTTTTATTCAGAAAGGAAAAGCGAAGGTTTTAAAAACTGGAATTTACGGTAAAGAACAAATATTAAGATGTGGTAATTGCAGAAAATCAATGCTAAAATACA
>CBDUAL010000041.1:0-14383 GCA_965365125.1 uncultured Lutibacter sp. | reverse complement strand
GTGTTTATTTAAAAATTATATACTAATTTTGCACAAACTGTTAACTATTTAACAACAATATGAGAACTATTGCAACCTGTGTTGAAGAAATTTTAGTTTCGCAACCTTTTTTAGAAGACGCGTTAACGCGTAATATTTTAAATTACAGTGCACTTTCAGAAGAATTGAGAGACCCTATTTCAAAAATGCTTCGTAAACCCGTAAAATCTGGGGCTATTATGATGGCTTTGAGACGCTACAGTCCGCCAAAGGAAATGGGCAACAAAGTAAAACTAAACAAAGTACTTCAAAATTTGGGAGATATTACCGTGCGATCTGATCTTTCTGATTACACATATAAAAACTCTTCAAGTTTAGTGCAAGCCCATTTAAAAACGCTAGAAATAATTAAAGATGATCCGCATATTTTTTACACATTTACGCGCGGCGTTCACGAAAGCAACATTCTAATTACCACAGGATTAAAAAAACATATTGAAGAAAATTACGAAACTGAAATTTGCACTTCAGTTCAAGATCATTTATCTGCAATTACTATTGGTCTTCCGAAGGAAAACACGAAGATTGCCGGATTGTATTATCAATTTTTTAAACGACTTGCTTGGGAAGGTATCGCCTTATATGAAGTGGTTTCTACAACCAACGAATTTACTATTTTGGTAGAAGATGATGTTGTTGACAAAGCCTTTTCAGCGATTAAAGGACTGAAAAATTAAGCACTTTTAACCTCGTATTTACGTATGTCAAGTTTTCTTACCTACAAAAACATCAACATCCATTTTGAAGATAAAGGGCAAGGAAAAGTTGTGGTATTATTGCATGGTTTTTTAGAAAATAGCACTATGTGGAAGTTCATTTCAGAAGCACTTTCAAAAAAATATAGAGTTGTTTGTATTGATTTATTAGGACATGGTGAAACCGATAATTTAGGTTATATTCATACTATGGAAGCGCAAGCCGAAATGGTAAAAGCAGTACTAAACCACTTAAAACTTAGAAAATACATTTTAATAGGTCATAGTATGGGCGGCTATGTTGCATTGGCATTTTCAAAACTGTTTCCACAAAATGTAAAAGGAATTTCTTTAATGAATTCTACTGCATTACCCGACACTGAAGAGAAGAAAATAAATAGAGACAGAGGTATAATTGCAGTAAAACAAAATCATAAAACTTTTATTAGAATTGCTATTCCAATGTTGTTTTCTGAAGGAAATAGAACTGTTTTTTCTTCAGAAATAACCGCAATTACCAACGAAGCTTTAAAAATTTCACCTCAAGGAATAATTGCAGCCTTAGAAGGCATGAAAATAAGGGAGGATTTAACTTCAATTTACAGTTCAGCAACGTTTCCAATTCAGTTAATTATTGGAAAACAAGATCCTGCATTAGATTATGCTTCATTAGTTGCGCAAACAGAGAACACCAAGGTTGAAGTTGCAGAATTTCCTGACGGACATATGAGTCATTTTGAAAATACCAACGAGCTTATTTTCGCATTTCAAAAATTAATAAAAAATGCTTTTAAAAAATAAATTTTTAGTTGTTTGTAAATTCGTTTTAATTCTAGTATTAACAATAGGATGTAATTCCAGTAATTTTGAGTTTAAAGAAGGCGATATACTTTTTCAAGATTTAGATAAAGATGCTATTGACAATGCCATTGAAAAAGTAACTAAAACCAATTTAGCGTATAATTTTACCCACGTTGGCATTGTAGTTAAACAACAAGATACTTTAAAAGTTTTAGAGGCAATTTCAACTGGAGTTCAGTTCACTGAAATTGCTGTTTTTTTAAATCGAAACCTCATAAATGGCAAGCCAAAAGTGGTTATTGGAAGATTGAAGTCCGAATTTAAACCTACAATAAGCAAAGCTATTGAACATGGAAAATCATTAATAGGACAACCTTATGACTCCATTTATATCATTGGAGATAATAGCTATTATTGCTCAGAACTACTGTATGAAATGTTTTATTTTTCAACCCCCAACAACATTCCTTTTAAGTTAAACCCAATGACTTTTAAAGACCCTGAAACGAATGAAACTCTGAAGTTTTGGTCGAATTATTACGCAGAATTAAATCATGAAATCCCTGAAGGTGAACTCGGATTAAATCCAAATGGGATGGCAGTTTCACCAAACATTACGCTTATTTACGATTTCTTTAAAAAAGAGGAATTAAGGTAATTTTTAGCTTTAAAAATATTGGTTTTATATTGGCATATTTTTTGTTATTTTTACTTAAAAATAACATTATGAATAAATTATTTTCACTTTTATTAATCACTCTTTTTTTTGTAAGCCCATCCATTGCGCAATCTAAAAAGGAGTTAAAAGCCGCAAAAAAACAAGAAGCATATAAGGTTACCAAAAAACTAATAGATTCTAAACAATATGAATTTACAGGAGAATGGGCAACATCTAGCCGAGGAATGCGCATTAATTTAATGTCGAATCCTACCTATATGAAGATTGACAATACTACTGGAGAGGGTTCTTTTCCATTTTTTGGTACTGGCTATTCTGGAGCTGCTTATAAGGGTGGTGGAATTGAATTTAAGAACGAATTAGAAAATTACACCGTTACTTTAAACGATAAAAAACAAGAGGTTACTATAAAGTTTAAAGTAAAAGGTGAAAGCGATTATTACAGTGTTATTGTTCGTGTTTTTGCAGGCGGAAATACTTCAATTACCATTGACAGTAACAATAGAAGTGTCATGAACTATTCTGGAACCACAAAAGCTTTAGAAAAAAAAGAAGCTAAATAAACTTATTGTTTTAAGGCATTCCAACCTTGTGCGGTTAATTTAATTTGCTGTCCTGCCCTGGTTACTAGATTGGTACCTAAACTTTCATCGGTGATATGACCAATAACTGTTAAATGCGGATTTCCTTTAATTTTAGGGAAATCTTCTTGTGAAATAGTGAACAACAATTCGTAATCTTCACCTCCACTTAAAGCAATAGTGGTACTGTTTAATTCAAATTCTTCACAGGCTGAAATTACCTGTGGATCTAACGGAATTTTTTCTTCATATAAATTACACCCAACCTTTGATTGCGTACAGATATGTAAAATTTCAGAAGACAAACCATCAGAAATATCAATCATAGCTGTAGGTTTCACTTCCAAATCACTCAATAATTTCACCATATCTTTTCTAGCTTCAGGTTTTAACTGACGCTCAATTAAATATGAATATTCCGATAAATCGGGTTGTGAATTTGGATTTACTTCAAATACTTGCTTTTCGCGCTCTAACACTTGCAACCCTAAATATGCCGCACCTAAATCACCAGTAACAACTAACAAATCGTTAGGTTTTGCAGTGTTTCTATACACTACATTTTCTTTTTCAATCTCGCCAATAGCAGTAATACTAATTACCAAACCTGTAACAGACGATGTTGTGTCACCACCAATCAAATCAATATTATACCCTTTACACGCCAAATAAATACCTTCGTACAACTCTTCCACCGCTTCTAAAGGAAAACGATTTGAAACTGCAATAGACACTGTTATTTGTGAAGCTTTACCATTCATTGCGTACACATCTGATAAATTAACCATAACCGCCTTGTACCCTAAATGCTTTAAGGGCATATAGCTTAAATCAAAATGCACCCCTTCAATTAACAAATCGGTTGTTACCAGTTGTTGCTTAGCATTGATTGCTAAAACAGCAGCATCATCTCCAACTCCTTTTACGGTTGAAGTATGCTTTATTTTAAAATTTTGAGTTAAATGGTCTATCAATTTAAACTCTCCTAATTCAGAAATACTAGTACGTGATTGGTTTTTATCTTCTATCATTTTGCAAAGATAATAGGTTTCACGTAAACTTTCATATAAGTTACAACTATAGTACTATTAAATATATTCATATTAAAAGCTACGTTAAAATGAATATTTGTACTTATATTTGCGTTAATTTAGAATTAATCTATATAAGAAATTATGATAAAAGTATCGGACATAGCAAAAAGAAAAGTGGTAGAGCTCATGAAAGAAGATGGTTTTAATCCTGAGATAGATTTTGTAAGGGTTGGTGTTAAAAGTGGTGGTTGCTCTGGACTTTCTTATGATTTAAACTTCGATAAAGAAAACCAAGACGATGATAAGGTATTTGAAGACAATGGTGTAAAAATTATTGTAGATAAAAAAAGCTTTTTATACCTAGTAGGAACTACTTTAGAGTATTCTGGAGGATTGAATGGTACCGGATTTGTGTTTAACAACCCTAATGCGACAAGAACTTGTGGTTGTGGAGAATCATTTTCGCTATAATTAAGATCGAAACATCTTAATTAGCACACTAATAGGTTAAAATGCTATTGTTTTTTATTGAAAATAATTAAGGATATTTCTTAACTATTACCTATTTTTATTGATTATTTTAAGAAAGCGTAAAATTGATTGAACTATTTCATCATTAAACATTCAATCATTAAATAAAATTTATGAACAAATTTACTGAAGACGATTTAAAAAAAGAACTCGAAACCAAAGAGTACGAGTACGGATTTTATACTGATATTGAAGCTGATAAATTTCCTATAGGTTTAAGTGAAGAAGTTGTAATTGCAATTTCTAAAAAGAAAAACGAGCCAGATTGGATGACCCTATGGCGTTTAGAAGCTTTTAAGGTTTGGAAAGAAATGAAAGAACCAGACTGGGCAAATGTGAATTATGAAAAACCTGATTTTCAAGGAATAAGTTATTACTCCGCACCAGTTCAAAAAAAACAATTAGATAGCTTAGACCAAGTTGACCCAGAATTATTAAAAACTTTTGAAAAACTAGGTATCTCAATTGATGAGCAAAAGCGTTTATCAAATGTGGCTGTTGATATTGTAATAGATTCTGTTTCAGTGGCAACTACTTTCAAAAAAACATTGAATGAAAAAGGCATTATTTTTATGCCAATTTCAGAAGCCATACAAGAACATCCTGAATTGGTTAAAAAATATTTAGGCACAATTGTTCCAACTACCGATAACTTTTATGCAGCTTTAAATTCAGCCGTATTTTCTGATGGATCTTTCTGTTACATTCCAAAAGGCGTTACTTGCCCTATGGAACTTTCAACCTATTTTAGAATAAATGAAGGTGGTACAGGACAATTTGAACGTACACTTGTAATTGCTGATGAAGGAAGTTTTGTAAGTTATTTAGAAGGCTGTACTGCTCCTGCTCGTGATGAAAACCAATTACACGCTGCCGTTGTAGAATTAATAGCCTTAGATGATGCTGAAATAAAATATTCAACCGTACAAAACTGGTTCCCTGGAGATGCTGAAGGAAAAGGTGGTGTTTACAATTTTGTAACAAAACGTGGTTTGTGCGAAAAGAATGCAAAAATTTCTTGGACGCAAGTTGAAACTGGTAGTGCAGTAACTTGGAAATACCCAAGTTGTATTTTAAAAGGAGACAATTCTGTAGGTGAATTTTACTCAATAGCAGTAACTAACAATTACCAACAAGCGGATACTGGAACCAAAATGATTCACTTAGGAAAAAACACTAAAAGTACTATTATTTCAAAAGGTATTTCAGCAGGGCATTCTCAAAACTCTTACAGAGGTTTGGTACAAATTGGACCAAGAGCTCACAATGCAAGAAATTTTTCGCAATGTGATTCTTTGTTAATGGGTAATAAATGTGGTGCACACACATTCCCATATATTGAAGCTAAAAATAAATCAGCGCAAATAGAACACGAAGCAACAACAAGTAAAATTGGTGAGGACCAGCTTTTTTATTGCAATCAACGTGGTATTGATACCGAAAAAGCAATTGCATTAATTGTAAATGGATTTAGTAAAGAAGTACTAAATAAATTACCAATGGAATTTGCTGTTGAAGCACAAAAATTATTAGAAATTAGTTTAGAAGGATCCGTAGGATAGTCAAAAAGTCGAAAGTTTTAGAGTCGAAAGATAAATGACTTTGAACTTCGAAACTTGTAACTTTAGACTTAACATAAATGCTATGAAAAATTATGATACGTTCTTTTGAAGATATTGAATGTTGGAAAAAAGCCAGAGTTTTAAATAAGTTAATTTATTCAAAAACGAATACGAACTTATTTTCTAAAGACTTTGATTTATCACGACAAATTAGAAGAGCATCTGTTTCAATCAGCTCAAATATTGCTGAAGGATTTGAACGAGGTTCTGATAAGGAATTTATCTATTTTTTAAATGTGGCAAAAGCATCGGCAGGTGAAGTAAGATCTCAACTTTATTTAGCTTATGATTTAGCTTATTTAACTGAAAATGATTTTAATGAATTAAAAAATAACACACTTGAAATTTCAAAAATGATAAGTGGTTTTATAAAATATTTAAAGAAATAAGACTTTAAGACTTTTGTCTTTTAGACTTTAAAACTAAATGAAATGTTAGAAGTAAAAAATTTACACGCAAGTATCAACGATAAAGAGATTTTAAAAGGTATAAATCTTGATATTAAACCAGGGGAAGTTCATGCTATTATGGGACCAAATGGTTCGGGAAAAAGTACACTTTCAGCAGTGATTGCAGGAAAAGAAGATTTTGAAGTTACCGATGGTCGTATTATTTTAAATGGTGAAGATTTAGAAGATTTGGCTCCTGAAGAAAGAGCGCACAAAGGGATCTTTTTATCTTTTCAATACCCTGTTGAAATTCCGGGGGTAACCGTTACAAACTTTATAAAAACGGCTATCAACGAAAGTAGAAAAGCCAAAGGTTTAGAAGATTTACCAGCTAAGGATATGTTGAAGTTAATTCGTGAAAAAGCTGATTTATTAGAAATTGATCGTAAGTTTTTATCTCGTTCTTTAAACGAAGGTTTTTCAGGAGGAGAAAAAAAACGTAACGAGATTTTTCAAATGGCAATGTTAGAACCTAAACTAGCTATTTTAGATGAAACAGATTCTGGATTGGATATTGATGCTTTAAAAATTGTTGCAAACGGTGTTAACAAATTAAAAAGCAAAGACAATGCAGTGATTGTTATTACGCATTACCAACGTTTGTTAGACTATATAGTTCCAGATTTTGTACACGTTTTATACAATGGTAAAATTGTAAAATCTGGCGGAAAAGAATTGGCTTTAGAATTAGAAGCAAAAGGATACGATTGGTTGAAATAAATTTAGTCTAAAGTTGTAAAGGAAAAGTCCAAGGTCTAGATGATTTTTCGACTTTAAAACTTTCAACTTTTCGACTTTAAAACTTACAAAATGGAATTAAAAGAAAAACTAGTTTCTTCATTTTTAGCTTTTGAAAACAAAGGTGGATTAGATTTAGATTCTAAAACACATGCAACAAGGTTACAAGCTATTCAGAATTTTGAAAATGAAGGATTTCCTACAAAAAAAGATGAGGAGTGGAAATACACCAGCTTAAAACCGATTTTAAAACACGATTTTAGTTTATTTCCATCTACTGATAAATCGGTTGGATTTAAAGAAGTAAAAGCGTTTTTAATTAATGATATTGAATCGTACACTTTAATTTTTATTGATGGGCAATTCAATTCATTTTTATCAAGTACTACTCACGATGATTGTGATGTATGTGTGTTATCTTCGGCTTTAACACGCCCTAAATATAAAATGATTGTTGACAATTATTTGAACACTATTGCGAAAGATAATAATAGTTTAACTGAATTAAACACAGCTTTTACAAAAGAAGGTGCTTTTATTAATATTCCGAAAAACACCATTGTTCAAAAACCTATTCAAATTTTAAATTTTTCAACAGGTAGCGAAAAAGAAGTAATACTTCAACCTAGAAATTTAGTTGTTGTTGGTGAAAATTCGCATGTTCAAATTATTGAACGTCATCAAAATTTATCAAAAAACACTACAGTTACAAATGCTGTTACTGAAATTTTTGTTCATAAAAGAGCCATTGTTGATTATTATAAAATTCAAAATGATACTGAAAAATCTTCTTTGATTGACAGTACTTTTGTTTCACAAAAAACGCAAAGTGTAGCTTCGGTACACACCTATTCTTTTGGCGGAAAAATGACCCGTAACAATTTAGAATTTTACCAAGAAGGTGAACATATAACTTCAAACCTAAATGGGATTTCAATTTTAAGCGATAAACAACATGTAGACAATCATACCTTAGTAAACCACAAATACCCTAATTGTGAAAGCCACGAGTTGTATAAAGGTATTTATGCAGATAAATCTACAGGAGTTTTTAACGGAAAGGTGATTGTACAACAAGAAGCGCAAAAAACAAACGCTTTTCAGCAAAACAACAACATCTTAATTGATGATGGTGCTAGTATTAATGCAAAACCACAATTAGAGATTTTTGCTGATGATGTAAAATGTTCTCACGGTTGTACTATTGGACAATTAGATGAAAGTGCATTATTTTATATGCAATCGCGTGGAATTCCTAAAAAAGAAGCCAAAGCTTTATTGCTTTTTGCCTTTGGAAATGATGTAGTTGAGAAAATTAAAATTCCGCAATTAAAAACACGAATTACTAAATTAATTGCTAAAAATTTAGGCGTTAATTTAGGATTTGAATTATAAAACACTTCATATTAAATCATAAAAAATGTCGCTAATTGCGACATTTTTTATGATTTAATGTTTTAAAACCTCAGGATTTAGAATTACAAATTCAGTTCTTCTGTTTAATTGATGTTCGGATTCTTTACACTCAACCCCATTAGCACATTTATTTACTAATTTAGTTTCTCCATAGCCTTTTCCAAACACTCTTGAAGGCTTAATACCTTTGCTTACAAACCAACCTATAGTAGCTTTTGCTCTATTGTATGAAAGTTCTAAATTATAGGTGTCACTGGCTCTAGAATCGGTATGTGAACCTATTTCAATAATGAGATCGGGGTATTTATTTAGTAAATGTAGCACCTTATTTAAAGCTTGTTCGGCAGCCTTTTTAATCTCAAATTTATCTTTATCAAAATAAATTGGAGGTGTATTTACCATTAATAAGTTTCTTTCACTTTTAAATTCGCTAGGCTCTTCTTTTGAATTTATGGTGTCAAGTTCTGTATATATACTACTTGAATACCCTTTACACCTGACTAAAACTGGTTTTGTAATTGGATATTCGTCATTCATATCAAAATCCTTTAAATACCCTTCATTTGCATAATTGTCTAACTCTATTACCGACACATTATCAAATTCAAACATAACTCTACTTGTTGGACCTTCACTTTCTTCAACAGTTCCTACTGCAATAATAGTTGGAGGCATATTTAGAACAGTTAAATTTGTAGGATTTGCTGTTCCTAAAAACCTTAAATTTTCATCGCAATTAGTAGCCAACGCTTCATTATTTGGACCATCAATATCATTAATTCCAAATCTAAAATTTGCAGGCTCAATGGGTGTTATTTTATCGGCTTGTAAAAATGTAAATCTAATTCGGCTAAGATTTTCAGGAATTCCTTTAGCCTTCGAAATGGCTGTATACCTTATATTATCTCCACTTTGTGTAAACAAACCATTTTGCGGTCCATCAATTCTTTGTGCTTTTATATAAGCTAAAGATGGAATGGTTTTAGAGTAGGCTTTAAATAATGCATTATTAGTTTCACTACCTGAAACAACACCCGTAACAACCACTAAATCACAACCTTGTGCTGTTAATTTATTTCCGTAAAAAAATAAAACAACAATAATTGAACAAGCTATTCTTGTGGTACATTTCAAATAAAACTAATTGTGATGAAACTTCATACAATTTACAAAAAAATACTCACTTAAAAACTAAATATTGAGTTTAGATTTAAGTGAGTATTAATCATATTTATATGGAATAATTCTTATTTAATAGCTTCCGGATTTACGATCACAAATTCTGTTCTTCTGTTTAATTGATGTTCTGCCTCAGTACAAGAAACGTCATTAGAACATTTGTTAACTAATTGTGTTTCCCCAAAGCCTTGCCCTGTGATTCTTGAAGGATCAATACCTCTTTTAACAATCCAATCAATTGATGATTTTACTCGCCTATCTGATAAGTCTAAATTGTATTGATCAGGAGCTCTACTATCAGTATAAGAACCCAATTCAATTTTAATCTCAGGATACTTTTTCATAATTCTAACAACTTTCTCAACTTCAATAGCAGCATCTGTTCGTATAAACGATTTATCTAAATCAAAATAAATAGGATTTATATTTACCATTAATAAGCCACGAATCAGTACAAAATCGGTCGTTTCTATCTGCAAGCCTAACTCCAACTCTAAGTCATGAACCTTTGATGTAATAAACTCTTTACTGTCAATTGAATAATCTTGCTTAGAACCAACTACTCTGTATGGTGTTTCACAATTTACTTTAAATTTAAAAGCGGCATACTCATTAGCTATTACACTTTCTATAAGTGTTCCTGCCTGATTAAACAATTCAACCAATGCCCCTGGTATTAAAGCCCCAGATTTTCGATCGCGTACAACTCCTTGTGCATACTGTACACAATCAAAGTTTAATGGGTTTAATTCAACAAACGAGTAAATATCATCATCTCCTTTCCCTCCTTTTCTATTTGATGAAAAATAACCTAAATTCGTTCCTGGTTTACGTACAAATGCAAAATCATCTTTATCACTGTTAATAGGTCTTCCAATATTTTCTGATTTCTTTACAGGAACGCCATTTTTTAACCTTGTAACATAAACATCCAACCCCCCCATACCATCAATATAAGCATTTGATGAGAAATATAAAAGTTCATTCTCATCTACAAAAGGGTACATTTCTTTTCCTTGAGTATTTACATTAGGGCCTAAATTTCTTGGTTTGCTATAGGTACTATCATTTAGAATATCAACAACATAAATATCTGTGTTCCCATAACCGCCTAACATATCAGAAATAAAGTATAGCTTATCTTCTGTTTTATTTAATACTGGGTGTCCGGTTTGATAATTATCATTGTTAAAAGGCATTTGTTGCACTTCCCATTCTTCTTTATCATTTAGGGTGGCTTTGTACAACTGGTTTAAATTCCAGTTTAATGTATCTTTTTTAAACTTTTTGTTTAAATAGTTATTTCTAGTAAAATAGATGGTCTTTAAATCTTTGGTAAAAGTAACATCTGCATCGTGAAATTTTGAATTCACTTTTTTTGAAAAAAGTTCAACATCTGTAATCTCACCATCTTCATTATATACTCCTTTATACAACTGTAAAAAAGGTTGACCATTTCCTAGCCAAACTTTGTTTCGGATAGATTTTGCTTTTCTTGATGAAGCAAAAATAATGGTACTATCACCTGAATAAGAAACTCCGTAATCTTGATACTTCGTATTTACAGCTAAATTCTTTATGGTATAATTTTCGTCAAATTTTATTTTGGTGGTTGTGGTATCAATATCTTGTGCTCTTAATAAACCTACAAAGAACATTAATAATAGTAAAGTAATTTTTTTCATCTTTAGTTTCTATAGTTTTATTTAAAAGCATCTTGGACTCCTTATATTTCTTCTATTAAATTCAAACAACATTAGAATCTCGTGTGATCCTGAGTTGTAATCTCCAAAATTAGTAGTTGTGTAGTCATAAGCATATCCAATTTTAAAATCGTCGTTCACTTGGAATGCCATCATTCCACTTATAGAATCATTTAATCTATAAGACATTCCTACTTCAAACATTTGATTTACAAATAAATTTAATGAAAGATCTACTGATAAGGGTGCTCCAGAAATCGCTTTAAACATTGTTGAAGGTTTCAAAAACAAATCATTTGTCAATTCAAATACATAACCAGTCATAAAAAAGTAATGCTTTTTCTCAGAAGCTGTGCTAACAGCACCATTACCACTTTCTAAATGTCGTGTCTCTAGAAAATTTGGAATTGAAAAACCTGCATAAAAATTATTGGTATAATAAAAAACACCTGCTCCAAAATTAGGAGAAACTTGATTGACAGGTTCGTTTAATGGATCTGGATCAACAGTACTTAAATAGCCGATGTCTAAAAAAGAGACTCCTGCTTTTAGTCCGAAGGCTAAACGTCCTTCATCACTTGTAAAAATAGTATACGAAAAATCGGCATACACATTACTCTCTTTTACGGGGCCTATCTCATCATAAATTACAGAAAAACCTATCCCTGTAGCTTTTCCTATAGGTGAATTGTATGAAAGCGTCGCTGTCCTTGGCGCTCCTTCAACTCCTACCCATTGTGTTCTGCCTAATAAACCTATTGTAGGAACACCTTTAGAACCTGCATACGCTGGGTTAATAACAACCATATTGTACATATACTGGGTATATTGAGCATCTTGCTGTCCAAAAACTGTTGTTGCAGACATTAAAGCTAAAATTCCTATAAGTAATTTTATTTTTTTCATAAACTTCGTTTAAATAATATAGTTTGGGAGATAGAATTGATTTAAAATTCTATCTCCAAATAATTTTTATCGTTTTAAATAGACCCAACCTGTTTGAGGTTTTCTGTCGTTATTATTGAAATAAATAGTATAGAAATAAGTTCCTACAGGTAGTTCATCTACACCTATATTCCATCTTCCATCAGAATATCCATCCCACCAAGTTGGTACTGTTTCTGGATCTCCATTATGTTTGTATTTGTAAACAAGATTACCATATCTATTCACAATCTCCATATTGAAATTTGGATACAATACTTGTAAATGTTCTACTTCAAATACATCATTTATACCATCGCCATTTGGTGTAAATTCTTCTGATATAAATAAATCTATAATTGGTCTTGTAGCAACTTGATCTATATCATCTTCTGAAGCATCTGCATTGTTTGGCGTTGAATCAATATCAAATTCATCAGCTGCGGTTATTTCAGCAACATTTAGCCAATCTCCATAAGGTTTAACGTAAGCCGTGATTTCTAATGTTTCTTGCGAATCGCTTGCAATTGTTCCAATGATCCATTTTCCTGAAATGGCATCGTAACTTCCAACAGAAGTAATTGAGCTTACATAATTATAACCATCAGGTAAAAGATCAGTAACTTCAACTCCATTAGCTATACTTTGTCCATAATTAGAAACTGTTATTGTAAATACAACATTTGTTTCTGCAAGAGGTGTTAGTACTCCTCCTGTGCTTATAGGTGCTTCAGATGAAATTTCATAATCAACTTCTTTAATTAATTCTAAATCAATGACCTGAACTGGTGCTAATGTAATACAAGATTCATTATTACTAGTATCTATATCTAGCTGATGTACATTCGAAATTTCAACACAGTTTGTATAACTTACAGTATCTCCATCAGCTTCAACGATCACATCTATCAATAAAATTTCAGTATCTCCAGATTCAATTTCACCTACATTCCAAATACCTGTAGTTTCATCATAAGCTCCTACTGTTGAACTGTAGTTTACAAAGGTGTATGATAATGGAATTAAATTGTCTAATACTGTTACATCTGTACCATCTAATGGGCCATTGTTTGTTAACTGAATTTCAAAAGTAATTACATCTCCTACATTAGGTGTCATATTGCCATCAACAACTGTTTTTACAATTGCTAAGTCTAACTCTGCTACAGGAACTGTTGCTACACAAGCATAATCATCTTCTGTTATACTTCCATTACCTGGTGTAGAATCTACATCGTCTTCATTTGCCGCTATAATCTCTGCACAGTTTTCATATATGCCACTTTCTAATACTAAAACATCTACTAATAAAACCGCTGTGTTACCAACTTCTACATTACCAATATTCCATAACCCTGTTAATGGATCGTAAGTTCCTATTGTTGAACTGTAATTTACAAAGTTATATCCTGATGGTATTAACTCTGTTACTTGAACTCCAGTTGCCTTAGTTGGTCCTTCGTTAACTACCCTTATCTCAAAAGTAATTTGATCTCCAACCAATGGCATTGTAATATTATTAACAATTGTTTTAGTTAAACTTAAGTCGATAAATGCAGTTGGTACAATACTTACGCTTCCTACATTGTTTGATGTATCAGGATCTTCTTGATCTGACATTACAGGACTGGTTGTATTTGTAATTGTTGTTCCTACTGTTCCATTATTTACACTTGCCAAAATAGTTAAGCTTGCTGTTGTTCCCGATGGAATCATACCAATCGTCCATTCTCCTGATCCATTGTTAAATGTTCCATTTGCAGTAGTTGAACTCACATAGGTAACTCCTACAGGTAAATTATCTACTAAACTTACCCCTGATGCTGCATCTGGACCGTTATTAACAACTGTTATCACATACGTAATTATGTTCCCTTCATTTGGTGTAGCATCATCTACTGTTTTTGTAACAGCTAAATCTGCACTTGTTACTGTAATAGTCTCACTTGAATCGTCTGGTGTTAAATCACTATCTATCTGATCTTGTGTGTT
>CBDUAL010000040.1:0-14621 GCA_965365125.1 uncultured Lutibacter sp. | reverse complement strand
CAATATTATAAAGAATTGTACCAATAATTTTTACTTTAAAATAATTCTTTGAAAATTATTTCAGACCTAACAGGTTTCAAAAACCTGTTAGGTTTTTTTTTATAACTACAACGTTTCTTTCAACCATTTAAAAAACTCACGCTGCCACACAATACTATTTTGCGGATTTAACACCCAGTGGTTTTCTTCAGGAAAATAAAGCAATCTACTTTTTATTCCTTGTAATTGTGCTGCCTGAAAAGCTTCTAACCCTTGCCCAATTGGAACTCTATAATCTTTTCCTCCTTGAATAATTAAAATTGGTGTATTCCATTTTGAAACAAAATTTGCAGGATTGAATTGTTCAAATGTTTTTTGAGCAGCAGCATTATTTGTATCCCAATACGGACCTCCTAAATCCCAATTCACAAAAAATAATTCTTCAGTAGTACCGTACATACTTCTTAGGTTAAACATTCCGTCGTGGGCAATAAAACTCTTAAAACGATTGTTATGAATGGCTGCTAAATAAAATACCGAGAAACCACCATAACTTGCTCCAACGGCACCTAACCTATTGGTGTCAACATACTCTTCTTTTGAAATATCATCAATAGCGGCTAAATAATCTTCCATATTTTGCCCACCATAATCTTTACTAATTTGTTCATTCCATTCCACACCGTGCCCTGGCATTCCTCGTCTATTTGGTGCAATTACTATATACCCGTGTGCCGCCATAATTTGAAAATTCCAACGAAAAGAATAAAACTGACTCAATGCTCCTTGCGGACCACCTTGACAATACAATAAAGTTGGGTATTTTTTTGAAGGATCAAAATTTGGAGGGTAAATAACCCACGAAACCATTTCTTTTCCATCGGTAGTAGTTACCATTCTTTTTTCAATATTACTCAACTCAATGCTATTGTAAACAACATTATTTACGTGTGTTAATTGTTTTAGCTCACCACTTTTAAGATTAAAAGTATATAACTCAACGGCATGATTCATATCTCTACGATTCACAACCAACGTATTCTTTGCCTGACCAACAATACCACTTACATCAAACTGACCATTTGTAAGTTGTTTTGGAGCTTTGTTTTTGTTTGAAACCTCAATTTCAAACAATTGCACTGTTCCATCAATTGGAGCTATAAAATAAATTGCATTTCCTTTTTCATTCCACACAAAACTATTTACAGTTCCGTCCCATTCTTCAGTTAAATTAACGTGAACTCCGTTTATATTTACAATAATATCATTTTTATCAGCTTCATATCCATCACGTTTCATTTGCAACCACGCCAATTGTCCTTTTGAAGAAAAAGAGGGTTGTGTATCATATCCCTTATTATCAGGAGTTAAATTAACCGTTTTTTTAGTTTCTAAATTGTATTCATAAATACCTGTATTTGTACTTGTAGCATACGCTGTACCACTTAATTTTTTAGATACATATAAAATACTTTTTCCGTCTGGACTCCAACAATAATCTTCAGAACCACCAAAAGGTTTTTGCGGACTATCATAAGGTTCGTTTGGCATAATATCAATTAATTCATAATCTGACGCATTTACAGCACCATAAAACACATGATTAAAAGTTCCGTCAGACCAAGTATCCCAATGGCGATAATTTAACGTATTGTATATTTTAACATTTGATTTTGGGACATCATTATGTACATCAACACCTAACACATTTTCTAACTTTACTTCTTTTGAAGTTAATTTAAAACTACCATCAGGAGAAATATTAGCATCAACTAACAAGTTACTAACATCTTTAATTTCAGTTGGTGAACCTCCTTCTAAAGGAATACTAAATGTTTTTTTAGTAGTTGTATCTGTTTTTAAATTATAGGCTGAAACTGTGTAAATCACATTTTTTGTATCTTTAGTAATTCCTTTTCCAGAAACCTTTCCTAGCTGAACCAATAGTTCAGGCGTCATCATTTTTTGAGCGGTCATTTGATTGATTGTAAATACGAATAAAGAGAATAATAGTATGCTACGCATCGTTTTAAATTTAAATTAATAAGCCTTGCAAATTTATTAATTTATGCAGCAAGTAATACATCTTAAATTTGAAATTAGTAATAGTATTGTTGCATATATAAAGCTTTGAAGCTAAAAAAAGGCGTTAAAATAAATTTCAACGCCTTTTTTAAATTGTTATACGAATTGATTAATTAATCAATTCAAAAGATTGTTTTGCTATTTCTACTTCTTCATCAGTAGGAATAATTAAAACTTTAACTTTAGAAGTTGCTGCTTGAATTTCAAGAACTTCACTTGTTCTAGTATCGTTTTTCACTTCATCAAGTTGAATTCCTAAGAAATCTAAGTTTTCGCAAACCATTTTACGTATAGTTTCTGAGTTTTCTCCAATTCCTGCAGTAAAAACAATTGCATCTAATCCATTTAAAATAGTAGCATAACTACCTAAATATTGTTTAATTCTATATGCTGCCATATTTAATGCAATTTGACATTTTTCATCACCAGCAGCGGCTTCAGCTTCAATATCTCTATAATCAGATAAACCATCAGTTAAACCAACCATACCACTTTCTTTTTGTAATATGTTGTTTACTTCATTTAGTTCATACCCTAAATTGTTTACTAAATGGAATATAATTGAATGATCAATATCACCACTTCTACCTCCCATAATTAAACCCGTAACTGGTCCAAATCCTAATGAAGTATCTATGCTTTTTCCATCTTTAATAGCTGTCATACTACAACCACCGCCTAAATGAATGGTAACAATTTTTGAAGCATTTTCGGCACCTAAATATTGAATAGCTTGTTCAGCTACATATTTATGACTTGTTCCGTGGAAACCGTATCTACGAATTTTAAATTCGTCTAAAAACTTGTTTGGAATGGCATATTTATAAGCTTCAACTGGCATTGTTTGGTGAAAAGCTGTATCAAAAACTGCTACTTGTGTTGCTTCTGGAAAAATTTCTTCAGCAACGGTAATTCCTTCGTAATTTGCAGGGTTATGCAATGGTGCTAAAGAAAATAACTGTTTAATTTTCTCTTTAACTTCATCATTAATTACAACTGTTTCAGAAAAAGTACTTCCTCCGTGAACTACTCTGTGTCCAACCGCTCCAATTTCTGAAGTTGATTTGATAACTCCTACTTTTTCATCAAGTAAAAATTTTACTACTTTCTCTAAACCTTCCTTATGGTTAGAAATTCTACAAACCTTTTCAATTTTCTCTGTTTGAGATTTGTATTTAATTTTTGGATTATTTAATCCAATTCGTTCAACGAGTCCTGAACAAATTACCTCTTCAGAAGGCATATTAAACAATTGATATTTAATAGATGAACTTCCTGAATTAATTACTAAAATTTTCATTATATTCCTTGTGCTTGTATTGCTGTTAAAATAACTGTGTTAAAAATATCGTCTATGGTACAACCTCTACTTAAATCGTTTACAGGTTTGTTCAACCCTTGTAACATTGGTCCAATAGCTAAGGCACCTGTTTCACGTTGAACTGCTTTATAAGTATTATTCCCTGTATTTAAATCAGGGAAAATCAATACATTTGCTTGTCCAGCAACTTCTGAATCTGGCAGTTTACTTTTACCAACTGTAATATCTACAGCAGCATCGTATTGTATTGGTCCTTCCACTTTTAAGTCTGGTCGTTTTTCTTTTACTATTTCAGTTGCTCTTCTTACAACATCAACATCAGCTCCTTTTCCTGAAGAACCTGAAGAGTAAGATAGCATTGCTATTTTTGGATCCATTCCAAAGTTGATACTTGAATCTGCAGAAGAAATAGCAATTTCAGCCAATTGTTCTGAATTTGGGTTAGGATTGATAGCGCAATCACCAAAAACTGAAACACGATCATCTAAACACATAAAGAAAATAGATGAAACAACTGAAACACCTGGTTTTGTTTTCACAAACTGTAAAGCAGGTAAAATGGTGTGTTGTGTTGTATGTGCAGCTCCAGAAACCATTCCGTCAGCTAAGCCTTTATGTACCATCATTGTACCAAAATACGAAACATCAGCCATTAAATCAATAGCCATATCAATGGTCATCCCTTTCTTTTCTCTTATTTTAAATAAGGTTTCTGCAAAATCTTCGTAATATTCAGAATCAATAGGATTTACAATATTTAGTTTTTCAATAGCTACATTTAATCCTAAACGAGCAATTGTTTCAGCAATTTTATCATAATCACCTAATACTGTTAGGTCAACAATATCAGTTTCAACTAATCGTGCAGCTGCAGTAATAATTCTATCATCAGAACCTTCTGGTAATACAATATGCTTACGTACTGTTTTAGCGCGTTTTACTAAATTATATTGGAACATTCTAGGTGTCATTCCACCATTTTTAAATGCTACTAATTTTTCAGTTAACTGCTCTAATTCTACATATTTTTCGAATGTATTTATAGACTTTAGAATTTTTTTCTTATTGTCTGCATACATATGCGAACGAACTGAACCTATTTTATTTGCTGTACCAAAAGTACCTTGCTTTACAGATAAAATTGGGATAATTTGAGACAATCCTTCAATTAACTTAACAATAGGTTCTTCAGGCAGAATACCACCTGTTAACACAATTCCTGCTACTGATGGGTAACTAGAAGATATATTTGCTTGAAGTGCTCCAAGTATAATATCTGCCCTATCTCCAGGGGTAATAATTAAATTATCGTTTTTTAAATGTGTTAAGTAATTTCTTAACTGCATTGCTCCTACAGAAATACTATCCGTTTGATTGTTGATGTGTTCTTCACCAAATAATATTTTGGCATCAATAGCATCTGCAATTTCTTTAACTGTTGGATTTTTTAGCTGAGCTATTAGAGGAATTACACTTACAAAAACATCTGCTGGTAGATTTGCTTTTAATTCCTTTTTTGCAATTTCAATATTTGCTTCTTGAACTTTATTAGCAATTACAGCCAATACTTCAACTTCTTTTTCTTTAAAAGAATCATACGCCAAGTGCAAACCTTCTGTAAAATCGTCTAATGTTTTATCAACACCACTTGAAACAATAATTGCAGGTATTCCTAAATTTTTTGCAATTTCGATATTTGCATCCAATTCAATAGCACTTCCTTCTCCAGAGAAATCAGAACCTTCAACTAATACAAAATCATTTTTTTCTTCTAAGGCCTTATATTTTTCAATTATGGTATCAAAAATCTCACCTTCTTTACCTTTATTACGCTTACTAATAAATTCTTTACGCGTACAAGCAAAAGCTTCATTTGGATCGATATCTAATTGAAAATGAGAAATTATTGTTTGAATATGATTGTCATGTTTACCTTTTGTCACATCATCAATAATTGGCCTAAAATATCCTACTTTAGCTGTTTTACCAAGTAACATACTCATTAAACCTAGAGCAACAATTGATTTACCACTATCAGCTTCACTTGTTGCAATATATATAGCTTTATTCATTTAAATATTTTTTTGCAAATATAACCACAAATAATTGGTCAACCAGTTATTTTGCAATTATTTTTTGGTGATATATGTCACGTTTTTAGATAATTTGGCATTAAATTAAGATTTCTAAAATATAACTACCTTTGATTTACCTTTATAATAATATATGATTACACTATTTACGCATATAAAAGAGCTTATTCAAATAGAAGAATTACCAAAAAAAATGATCTCTGGAGCAGCAATGAAACTGCTTCCAAGCATTAAAAATGCTTTTCTTTTAATTGAAAATAATACCATCAGAGATTTTGGTAAAATGACCAATTTAGCTAAAATCAAGGTTGATAAAACAATAAATGTTAAAGGTAAAATGATACTACCTACTTGGTGCGATAGCCATACACATATTGTTTTTGCAGGAAACAGAGAACAAGAGTTTGTTGATAGAATTAAAGGTTTATCTTATGAAGAAATAGCTAAAAAGGGTGGTGGAATTTTAAATTCAGCATACCAATTACAGCAAATTTCTGAAGAAGAATTGTACCAACAATCTGCCAAACGCTTAGAAGAAATTATGAAGTTAGGAACTGGAGCCGTTGAAATTAAATCTGGCTATGGTTTAACCAAAGAAGCTGAACTAAAAATGCTTCGAGTAATCAAAAAATTAAATAAAAATTACCCTATTACCATAAAAGCTACATACTTGGGCGCACATGCAATACCTGCAAATTATAAAAACAATAAAAAAGGATTTTTAGATGTAGTTATAAATGAAATACTTCCTACTGTTGTCAAAGAAAATTTGGCTGATTTTATAGATGTTTTTTGTGAAAAGGGATATTTTTCTGTTGAAGATACCGAACTTTTATTAAAGGCTGGTGAAAAATATGGATTGCTTCCTAAAATTCATGTGAATCAATTTCATGCTATTGGCGGTGTACAAGTTGCTGTAAAATTTAAAGCACTTTCTGTAGATCATTTAGAAGAAATGAGAACTGAAGATATTGAAAGCTTAAAAGATTCACAAACAATGCCCGTTGCCTTGCCTTCTTGCTCTTATTTTTTAGGAATTCCTTATACACCTGCCCGAAAAATAATAGACGCCGGACTACCATTAGCACTTGCATCGGACTATAATCCAGGTTCTACACCTTCTGGAAATATGAATTTTGTAATTTCTACTGCTTGTATTAAAATGAAAATGACTCCCGAAGAAGCCATAAACGCAGCTACCTTAAATGGTGCTTATGCTATGAATTTAGAAAAAACACATGGCAGTATTTGTAGAGGTAAAATAGCTAACTTTATAATTACAAAACAAATCCCTAGTTATGGTTTTATCCCTTATTCATTTGGAAATCATCAAATTGAATCCGTTTATTTAGAAGGAAAACCTATTTAGCCTTTTTTTATTTTTTTAAAGATGTTTTTTATCCAAGATTGTTGATCGTTTTCATGGTAAGCGTTGGAGTATTTACCGTAGCCATAACCGTATCCATAGCCATAACCATATTTAGTTTTCACTTTAAAATCATTTAAAACAATACTAATGTTGGTAATTTCTTCTTTTGAATGCTTTTCATTGATTAATTTTAACATCCCCTTTTCAGAATAATTTTGACGCACCACATAAATAGTAGCGTCAGTATATTTAATCAACTCAATAGCGTCACTTACCAAACCAATCGGAGGTGTGTCTAAAATAATGTAATCATATTCTGCTTTCAGTTCACTTATCAATTCATCCATATCATTACTAATTAATAGTTCTGACGGGTTTGGAGGAATTGGTCCTGAAGGAATAACATCTAAGTTTGGTATTTTAGATTTGTAAATGATTTCTGAACTGCTTTTTTCTCCTATTAAGTAGTTTACAACACCTATTTCATTCGAAAGTTCAAAATCTTCTACAATTTTTGGTTTTCTTAGATCTAACCCCACAAGAATTGTTTTCTTTCCACCTAAAGCAAAAACCGATGCCATATTAATAGAAACAAATGTTTTTCCTTCTCCACTAATAGATGATGTAATCAAAATTGTTTTCGACTTACCTTTGGCTTCTCTGTGAAATAAAAACTGAATATTTGAACGCAACGCACGTATTGACTCTGCCACAGATGATTTTGGCTTTAGAAATACTGCTAAATTATTTTCAGCAGTACTTTTACCAACAACTCCTAAAATTGGAATAGGTGAAATTCGTTCAATCTCTTCAACCGTATGAATTTTACTGTCTAAAATTTCAATGGCTACAATCACAAACAATGGTAAAATAACACCTAACAATAGCGCTATCATATAATTAAATTGAACTCTAGGTAATATGGCTCCTTGCCCAGTATCTTTTGCGGTATCTAGTACTGTAATATCTGAAACACTTGCAGCAATTGCAATATCGGCTTCGTATCGTTTTTGCATTAAAAACACAAAATTTGATTCGGTTAAAGAATACTTACGCTCAAAATTTAATAATTTTTGCTCTTTATTTGGCAACTTATCTAACTCGTAATTGTAACTATTTAATCTTTTCTTACTATTGTTTAAAGTTATAAGTGTTGTATTTTTTAAAGAAGATAAATTTTCTAACAATACATCGCGGGCAGTCTCAATTTCATCATTTTTTAATTTTAATGAAGGATGGTTGGCAGTAACCTCTGTTACTAATTTATTTTTTTCAATAGACAAACGCGTTAATTCGCCCATCATAGTAGCTATAGAAGCATCTTCAATATTGATGATTGCAGGCGCAGGAATTTTTTCATAACTAGAATTTGCTTCAATATAATTTTCTAAATTTTCAAAATAAACAATCCTATCTGTAAGCTGTTTTTGCATTTCATCTAAACCTGTGGTTCTAGAAAAAATAAGTCCGCCTTGTGCTGATAAATCATAAATATCATTTTCTTTTTTAAACTTTCCTATATTCGCTTCAATCAATTTTAAACTATCAGACGTGTTTTTAAATTGAGCATCAATAAAAGCTTTGGTATTTCGAGCATAATTTGTTTTTTGCTCTAATTCATCTTCTGCTAAAACCTGAATGGTGGTGTTTAAATAATCTACAATACGATTTTTATTTGCCCCAGTTAACGATAATTGAATTAAAGAAGTACCTGACAAACCACTAGCCCTTACATTTTGATACTTACTAGTAACCTGATTTATAGAGTTTAATTTCACATAATAAGAACTCCCTTTTATAGAATTTATAGAGTCTGTTCTTAAAACCTGCGCTTTTAAAAATGGTAAATTTATATACTCATCAACTGTATAAGTTTTAGTTATTATTGGTTCTTTAACAGCTAATGTTTTTTGAGTTTCATCTTTATAATTAATTAAACCATAAGAAGTATTTTCTTCAAAATCTACTGAAATTGTAAAGGTATTTTCTTCAATAAAATCAATTTTTATAAGTGTGTTTAGTAATTGATATTGGTTGGGCTGTAGAATAAATTTAAATGGTGTTTTTCCATAAACATCGTCTTTTCTAAATTGTCCTTCTTTTAAATAATCAATATAAAAGTTCAATCTTTTAATTACTTTTTCGTTGTGTGAACGCGAGGTCAATCCTTTTCTAATCGATTCTACCTTATCACTTACACCTCCCCAATTAAAGGCTATATTTGTTCCTGTTGAAAATAGTGGATTTTGTTTTTCCTTTACCGCAATTGTTGAAGATAACCCATACAATTTTGGTGCTGAAATATTGTAGTAATAGGCAATTCCTAAGGCAATTATAATAGATAGCAAAAACCATTTCCAATTGGCTAGAACCCTAAAAATATAGTCTTTAATATCTGAAATATGTTCTTTCGGGTTTTGGATGAATTTAAATTGATTTTCCATACACTACTATAAAGTATTAATCAATAAAATGGTGGTAGTTACAAACGAAAATACCGTGACTAGTGTTGTAAACGTTTGGAATCCTGTTGCTCCAAATCCCCAAGTTTTTTGTTTTAAGGGCGCTACATAAATCACATCGTTTGGTTTTATATAAAAGTTATCCGATTCAAAAATTTCTATTTCTAATAAGTTCACCTTGTATTTTTTAACACCATCTATTGTTTTTCTAACAACAACAATATTTTCCCGATCTCCAAAAGTGTTAACATCACCCGCATTGGCAATAGCATCAACAATAGACACTTCATTTTGAGATAAATTAATGGTTCCTGGAGAACCAACTTCACCTGTAATTACAAAATTTATACCCGCTAGTTTAACAGTTACAAAAACAGATTCCACATTTTTAACGTACTTTGTTAATTCGCTTTCAATTTTTTGGCGGACTTCCTTTTCGGTATATCCAAGTACATTTAAATCACCTATATAAGGAATTCTTATATTTCCATGCCTATCAATGGTATAACCTGTAAAATAGAGTCCCTCACCTCCTTGAGTAGTTGATCCTGTTGTTTCACTATTTTTAAACAACGAAACAATTTCTGGATTTTCAGCTTTTATATCTATATATAATATATCATTTACTTGCAACCTATATGGCTCATTGTTTAACCTGTAAAGTTCTGATTTAGTTGCTGGTTCTCCTTGAAAATAGGTCAGCTTTTTTGCTGGTATACAGGATGATAAAAAACATAAAACGAATGCGTATAAAAAAAAATTCTTCATAAATATAATGTGGACAAAGCAAATATAATTTTAAATCGCTTATTAAAATAATTTTTCAACTATTTTCGCAGTAAATATAAACTTATATGTGGTTTAAAATAAAATCATATCTAACATTTTTACTAAAATCAACCAATCAGCACGGAGTTCATTCGCCATTTGTGTTTGGTTTGGTTACCAATTGTTTTTACAAAAAAACTGCGATTTCAAAAATAACAACTTTTAAAGAAATTAAAAATACGCTTTGCAACAATTCAAGAGTTATTTGTATTACTGATTTTGGCAAAGGATCTAACGTATTTAAAACCAACGAACGAAAGGTTGGTGATATTGCTAAAATTGCTGGAATTTCAAATAAAAAAGCCTTATTGTTGATTAGAATTGTTACGTATTTTAATTTTTCAAATATGTTAGAAATTGGCACATCAGTTGGCTTAGCAACTTCAACTTTAAGTATTGTAAACCCTTCGGCACAAGTTACAAGTTTAGAAGGCTGCAAAAATACCGCTAAAATTGCTGAGGAGTTATTTAAACAATATAATTTAAAAAACATTCAATTAAATGTAGGTAATTTTAATGTTACCCTCCCTAAGGTTTTAAAAAATCAACAATTTGATTTTATTTATTTTGATGGAAATCATCAAAAGGAAGCCACTTTAAACTATTTTGAGACTTGTTTAAACGCGGCTGATAATAATGCTGTCTTCATTTTTGATGACATTTATTGGTCTGCTGAAATGTTAGAAGCTTGGGAATACATTAAAAAGCACCCTAAAGTAACTGTTACTATTGACACCTATTTTTGGGGAATTGTTTTTTTTAGAAGAGAACAAAACAAACAAAATTTTACTATAAGATGTTGAAAATTGAAATGGTTCATTTTTCATTTATTTTGATATTAAATAATTAAATTTGCATTTATGAAAATATACACAAAAACAGGCGATACAGGAAAAACCTCCTTATTTGGAGGCACAAGAGTTCCAAAATATCATACAAGAATTGAAGCTTATGGTACTATTGACGAATTGAACGCTTATATAGGTTTGGTTAGAGATCAAGAAATTGATACACACACTTCTGATATCTTATTGAAGATACAAACTGAGCTGTTTACTTTAGGAGCCATGCTTGCTACTCCACCAGAAAAGGAATTGCTAAAAAGTGGAAAGGAACGTTTAAATATAGAAAAAACAAACGAAGAAAAAATTTCATTACTAGAACAAGAAATTGATGTGATGAATGAAGTATTACCGCCTATGAAAAATTTTATTTTACCTGGCGGTCATACAACGGTGTCATATTGTCACATTGCACGTTGTATTTGCAGAAGAGCGGAACGAATTACCACTCAATTAAGTGATGAAAGTAGCATAAACCCACAAATATTGGTGTATTTAAATCGTCTTTCTGACTATCTATTTGTATTGGCACGAAAATTGACACTGGATACAAAATCGCAGGAGATTCCTTGGATTCCTGAGAAAAAAAATTAAGTTCTTTTGAATTTTGAAAAAAAAGCAAAAATCACTTGCTTTTATGACTAAAAAAATTATTTTTGCACAAATTTAAATAATACAAATTATGTATTGGACGTTAGAATTAGCATCTTATTTAGCAGATGCACCTTGGCCAGCAACAAAGGATGAGTTGATTGATTATGCAATTAGAACAGGAGCTCCTTTAGAAGTTGTAGAAAACCTTCAAGAAATTGAAGATGCAGAAGAAAATTTTGAAACTATTCTTGAAATTTGGCCTGATTATCCTTCCGAAGAAGATTATCTTTGGAATGAAGATGAATATTAAGCAAACAAAAAAATAAAAAAGTCTCTATTGAGGCTTTTTTTTTGCTTAATTAACAAAAAAACAAACAGAATTTGAACTATTTATTTTAAATTCGCTTACGATAAAATTAACATATTTAATTACACTTTTCATACGTGTAATTTCTTAAAATTGGACCACTAAATTATGAGTATCATAAATTCAATTCTCAAAGTATTTGTAGGAGATAAATACAAAAATGATTTAAAATTACTACAACCTGTTGTTACAGATACACACGCTTTTGAAAGCGAAATAGCAGCTTTAAGTAATGATGAATTAAGAAATAAAACAGCATATTTTAAGCAAAAAATAAAAGACGCTACACATACATTTAACGCACAAATTGAACTTTTAAAAGAAGAAGCTCATAAGGCTAATGTAGACCGAAAAGAAGAAATTTATGCTGAAATTGATCAGCTAGAAGATGATGCTTACGCTGCTTCAGAAGTTGTTTTAAAAGAAATTATGCCTGAAGCTTTTGCAGTTGTTAAAGAAACAGCTAAACGTTTCACTCTAAACAAAGAAATTATTGTTACTGCCAGTCCTTTTGACAGAGAACTTTCAGCACAAAAAGATAATATTACGCTCGATAACGAAAAAGCCATTTGGTCAAGTACCTGGGATGCGCAAGGAAAAGAAGTTACTTGGGATATGATTCATTACGATGTTCAGCTTATTGGTGGTTCTGTATTGCACCAAGGAAATATTGCTGAAATGATGACTGGTGAAGGTAAAACATTGGTATCAACACTTCCTGTTTATTTAAATGCTTTAACAGGTAAAGGCGTACACGTTGTAACGGTGAATGATTATTTAGCAAAACGTGATGCTGCTTGGATGGGACCAATTTTTGAATTTCACGGTTTAAGTGTTGATTGTGTTGACCACCACCAGCCTAATTCAGATGCACGTAGAAAAGCATACAATTCCGATATTACCTACGGTACAAATAATGAGTTTGGATTTGACTACTTGCGTGATAATATGGCGCATTCTCCAAATGATTTGGTACAACGCCCACATAACTACGCTATTGTTGATGAGGTGGATTCTGTATTAATTGATGATGCGCGTACTCCGTTAATTATTTCTGGTGCGACTGCAAATGCTGGTCGTCATGAATTTAACGAACTAAAACCTAGTGTTGATAAACTAGTATCAACTCAACGTAATTATTTAACAGGTGTATTAGTTGAAGCTAAAAAATTAATTAGCGAAGGCGACACCAAAGAAGGTGGATTTTTATTATTACGCGTATTTAGAGGTTTACCTAAAAGTAAAGCTTTAATTAAATATTTAAGTCAGGAAGGAATTAGACAATTACTGCAAAAAACGGAAAATTATTATATGCAAGATAATAACCGTGAGATGCCAAAAATTGACGAGGCCTTATATTTTGTAATTGACGAAAAAAATAATTCTATTGAATTAACCGACAAAGGAATTACCTTCTTATCCGGTGATGATGGTGACGAAAGCTTCTTTATTTTACCAGATTTAAGTACAGAAATTGGTAAAATTGAAAATGAGAACTTAAATAAAGATGAAGTTGTTTCTAAAAAAGATGAATTATATAGAGACTTCAGCATTAAAAGTGAACGTATTCATACTATGAATCAACTTTTAAAAGCATACACCTTATTTGAAAAGGATATTGAGTATGTTATTATGGAAGATAAAATTAAAATTGTTGATGAGCAAACCGGTCGTATTATGGACGGCCGTAGATATTCTGATGGTTTACACCAAGCAATTGAAGCTAAAGAAAATGTAAAAATTGAAGATGCTACTCAAACTTATGCTACCGTAACTTTACAAAACTACTTTAGAATGTACCGTAAACTTTCGGGTATGACAGGTACTGCCATTACTGAAGCAGGTGAATTTTGGGATATTTACAAATTAGATGTGATTGAAATTCCAACAAATGTTCCTTTGTTAAGAAAAGATAGAGAAGATTTAGTATTTAAAACAAAACGTGAAAAATACAACGCTGTAATTGATGAAATTGAAAATTTAGTAAATCAAGGACGTCCAGTTTTAGTAGGAACAACTTCTGTTGAAATTTCTGAATTGTTAGGTAGAATGCTTTCTATCCGTAAAATTAATCACAATGTATTAAATGCAAAACTTCACAAAAAAGAAGCCGACATTGTAGCACAAGCTGGGCAACCAGGCATTGTAACAATTGCAACCAATATGGCAGGTCGTGGTACAGATATTAAATTATCTGACGAAGTAAAAGCTGCGGGTGGTTTAGCAATTATAGGTACAGAACGCCATGATTCTCGTCGTGTTGACCGTCAGTTACGTGGTCGTGCTGGTCGTCAGGGAGATCCGGGTTCTTCTCAATTTTATGTTTCCTTAGAAGATAATTTAATGCGTTTGTTTGGTTCAGAACGTATAGCCAAAATGATGGATAGAATGGGCTTAGAAGAAGGTGAGGTTATTCAACATTCTATGATTACCAAATCTATTGAACGTGCGCAACGTAAAGTTGAAGAAAATAACTTTGGAGTTCGTAAACGATTGTTAGAATATGATGATGTTATGAACTCTCAACGTGAGGTAGTTTACAAACGTCGTAGACACGCATTATATGGAGAGCGTTTACAAGTTGATATTGTAAATATGGTGTATGATACTTGTAATTTATTGGTTCGTGAAAATAAAGTAACTAGCGATTATCAAAATTTAGAATTTGAATTGATTCGTTT
>CBDUAL010000039.1:0-14792 GCA_965365125.1 uncultured Lutibacter sp. | reverse complement strand
AAATTAGTAGAAGGTAACGTAAAAGCATTTGTTTTAACCGCTAAATCATCACTTCCAACAGACAAATTATTAGAACCATCACGTGCTTTTATTGTAATAGTATAGCTTGTATTGGCACTTAAATTTAAAATTGAAGTAGCCGTTGTGTTTGCTGTTTGAAGATAAACACCGTCTACATAAATTAAATAATCTATTACAATGGTATTATCTGTTGAAGCAGTCCAATTTAAATCTAAAGAATTATCTGTTATATTTGAAGCTACAACATTGCTTGGTGGTGTTGGCAATTCTATATCAGACGGGTTTGTCATTTCCCATTTATCTTCTGCGGCAGTTGCACCACCCCAAATTAAAGTCGCTAAATACGGGTTATCAATAAACGGATTTCTATTTCCTTGAATTCCTTCAATAACAGGATTTCTTTGCTCTTCAAAATCTGAAACAGGGTCTTCTACATTCCATTTTAAAAACAAATCAATCATATTTTGATCTACAGCTAAACCCTCTCCAATACCAACATTAATTGGCAAACATTGCGTTTCTGAAATTTTTGAACCATCTCCATGATAGCGCACATACATATACATTACAATACGTGCTACATCTCCTTTCCATTCATCTCCTGGGTACCAACCACCATTACTTGAAACGGTTCCAGCATTTCCACTTCCGTCCGTAAATTTTTTATTCCATCTATCTGTGTTTTGTTGAGAATCCGCTGGTTTTAAATTATGCACATCGGTTCCTGGTCCAGGTTCATCGGTAACTAGACTTGGATCTGCCAAAGATTTCGCAAATACATGCTCTCTATTCCAACGACCAACATCACCTCCTCCATTATCAGTAAGTGTTTTATTTCTAGTCCTATCTGTTTTATAAATGCCATCTGCATCATTATAACCATAAATTAACAATACATTCGTGCTGATTCCAGGATCTTCATCTACTTGCGATAATACATCCCAAGTATCAGTGTTAGAATCTGAATAAGGAATTCCCGTGTGTGTAGATGCTAATCGAGCTGAAAGCTCCAAAAACAAATCATCTCCTGTTTTATCAAAATCCAAGCCATTGTAGTAGCCTGGTATTGTTTGTGTATAAACCGAAACACTTAGTGCAAGTAATAAATAAAGTATTATTTTTTTCACGATAAAGAGTTTAAATATGCTGTAAATTTATTACTATTTTAGAACTTAATATACTAATAAAGCAATATTAACTTTCTGTTTTAAAATAAAATATGATTTCAATAATAATTTGTTATTTTTGTTTCAACTAAAAACTATCAATTATGACAAAAATGATTCATTCTTATTGGGCTTACATCGTATTAATTATTTTAATTGTAGCCGTTGTAAACGCAATAATGGGATTGACTTCAAAAAAAGAATTCAGCGATAAAAGTTTACGTATTTCGCTATTTACTTTAATTTCAGCACACATACAATTACTTATAGGGTTTGTGGCTTTTTACACATCAACTTATTACGAAATGATGCGCACCGTTGGAATGGGTGAAGTCATGAAAAACAGTGATTTAAGAAAAATGTTAATTGAACATCCTTTGGTTGGAATTATAGCTATTACATTAATTACAATCGGTTTTTCTAAACATAAAAAGAAAACTACTGATGCTGCCAAGTATAAAACAATTGCTGTTTTTTATGGAGTTGCTTTATTATTAATCTTAAGTAGAATTCCTTGGTCTCAATGGTTTTCAAACTAAAAAATTTAATCTCCTAAGCATTTTTGCTTAGGTTTTTTTATCTCTTATGAAAAAAATATTGACATACATTTTATCTGTAGTATTCTACTTTTTTTATGGTTTTTTATTGCTGTTTTTTCATGCGCTACAATGGCTAGGATTTAACATTGGTGGATATAAAGGGCATAAAGCTGCTGTTGATGTAATGAATTGTAGCCTTACTTATTTACTGTATGTTTTAGGAACACGCATTACATTTATTAACAACCAAAATATTCCTACAGGAGTTCCGTTGATTTTTGTTTCAAACCATCAAAGCATGCATGATATATGTCCTTTGGCATGTCATCTAAAAAAATACCATCCTAAATTTGTTTCTAAAATTGAATTGGGAAAAGGCATTCCTAGTGTTTCTTATAATTTAAGAAAGGGAGGTTCCGTTTTAATTGACAGAAAAGATCCTAGACAATCTTTAACTGCAATTAAAGACTTTGGAAAATACATTGAAGAAAATAAGTATGCTGCTGTAATTTACCCTGAAGGAACTAGAAGTAAAGATGGAATTCCAAAACGTTTTTCAGAAAATGGTTTAAAAATGTTAACAAAATTTGCTCCTTCAGCCTATGTAGTTCCTATTACAATTAACAACTGTTGGAAACTGAATAAATTCGGCATGTTTCCTTTAGGAATAGGGGTTCATGTTACCTTTGAAGTGCACAAACCAATAGAGGCTAAATCAATGAAATTTGAAGACTTGTTTCAAAAAGTGGAGAGCACAATAAAAAATTCCGTAGTTTAGTGGCCTACTAAACTAAAAAAAATAGACATGTCGTTACACAATATCCGGTTAGAGGTCATGCTAACCCTGGAGAAGAATATTGAAACTTTTGTGGATAAATTCTTAATTGCTCCTGAAAAAATTTGGCAACCAACCGACTTTTTACCAAACTCTCAAAGTGAAGATTTCTTAGAAGAAGTAAAAGAAATTCGAGGATTATCAAAAGAAATGAATGATGATTTTTGGGTGGTACTAGTTGGAGATACTATTACTGAAGAAGCATTACCAACCTACGAATCGTGGTTGTTAGATGTGCAAGGTATTTCTCAACACCAAGGCGAAAATGGAGGCCAAGATAATGGCTGGGCAAAATGGATAAGATCTTGGACGGGTGAAGAAAATCGCCACGGAGATGTATTAAACAAATATTTGTATTTATCGGGACGCGTAAATATGCGTGAAGTTGAAATTACTACACAACATTTAATTTCTGATGGCTTTGATATTGGAACTGCTCGTGATCCTTACAAAAACTTTGTATATACTAGTTTCCAGGAATTAGCAACATACATTTCGCACAATAATGTGGCTAAAATTGCACGAAAAAACGGACATAAATTATTAGCTAAAATGTCTAAAATTATTGCAGGTGATGAAATGCGTCACCATTTAGCATATACAGAATTTGTACGTCAAATTTTTCAACACGATCCAAGTGAAATGATGTTGGCTTTTCAATATATGATGAAACATAAAATTGTAATGCCAGCAATGCATTTAAGACATTCAGGCGAAGACAAAGGAAGTCTTTTTGATCAATTTTCTGTAGTTGCACAACGCGCTGGTGTTTATACTGGTTTTGATTATGTTGACATCATCAAAAAATTAAACGCTACTTGGGAAATAGATAAAATAACTGGTTTAACCGCTGAAGCTGAAAAAGCAAGAGATTATTTATTGAAGTTACCTGAGCGTATGTATAGAATTACAGAACGTATTGTAGTTCCAGATACTAAGTACAACTTTAAATGGATGAATCCATTAACTTAAAATTATTAATAAACCTAACAGGTTTTAAAAACCTGTTAGGTTTCATTTTTTATTCTTAAACCTTTACATCAAAGAAATCCTTATCGTTCAAAAAGTTTAATTTATTTCTAAATTTTGAAACATGCGCTTTTTGAAGCGCTATTATTTCAATTCCTTCGTGATTAGGAATACTACAGGTTAATTTTTCACCCAAACAATCATACGCTACGGAATGTCCGCTATATTCGTAGTTATTTGCATCAACTCCTACTCTATTTACGCCAAGCACATAACACATATTTTCAATAGCGCGTGCTTTTAATAAAGCATCCCAAGCTGCAATTCTAATTTTTGGCCAATTGGCAACGTACAACAACACATCGTAATCTTCTACATTTCTAGACCAAACCGGAAAGCGTACATCGTAACAAACTAGCGGACAAATTTTCCACCCTTTGAATTCAACTATCAACTTTTTAGAACCAGCAGTATATACTTTTTCTTCACCTGCCAAGGTAAATAAATGGCGCTTGTCATACATTTGCATTTCACCTGTTGGCTCCACAAATAAAAACCGATTGTAATAATTACCATCTTCGGAAATAATAACACTTCCACAAATAGCTGCATTTTTTTTTGAAGCCAAATTTTTCATCCATTCAACAGTTGTTCCTTGCATAGTTTCGGCCAAATGTGCTGGTTCCATGCTAAAACCTGTGGTAAACATTTCGGGTAAAACAAATACATCAACATGTTCATTCACGTTAATTATTTTTTCTGAATATCGACTGCGGTTTTCGACTGCGTTTTGCCAAACAATATTGGTTTGAATCAACGCTATTTTTAAATCTTGCATAGTATTTCTGCGGCTTTTTTTAATGTTTCATCGGTTTTAGCAAAACAAAAACGCAACACTTTGGTGTCTAAATTGTGTTGGTTAAAAACCGATATGGGAATTGATGCTATTTTGTATTCTTTGGTCAATCTTGTGGCAAAATCAAAATCACCTTCAGAAGTCATTTTTTTGAAATTTAACAACTGAAAATAAGTACCTTTTGAAGGTGTAAATTCAAATCTGGAACCTTTGATTAACGACAAAAATAAATCTCTTTTTTGCTGATAAAAATTCCCCAATTCTAAATAATTATTTGGTGTTTTTAAATAGGCTGCCAAGGCAACTTGCGTTGGATGATTTACACTAAACACATTAAATTGATGGACTTTTCTAAACTCCTCCATCAATGCTGAAGGCGCCAAACAATAACCAACTTTCCAACCTGTATTGTGAAATGTTTTTCCGAAGGAAGCAACAATAAAACTACGTTCTGCTAATTCAGGAAACAAACAAGCAGATTGGTGTTGTGCTTTATCAAAAATAATATGTTCATACACCTCATCACTTAACAACACAATATTTGTACCTTTTAAAATAGCTGCTAACTGTTGCATATCATTTTTAGACAGGATCTGCCCAGAAGGATTGTGAGGTGTGTTTATAATCACCATTTTTGTTTTTGAAGTGATTAGCTTTTTAACTTCACTCCAATCAATTTCAAAAGTTTCAGGATCTATTTGATACGGAATTACTTTTCCACCAAAAACCTGAATGCTTGGTTCGTAACTATCGTACGCAGGTTTAAAAATAATAACTTCATCAGCTGGTTTTATACAAGTTGCAATGGCTGTAAAAATAGCTTGTGTTGCACCGGCCGTAATGGTAATTTCAGTTTCGGGATGGTAAGAAACTCCATATAACGCTTCCACTTTCTTGGAAATTTCAGTACGCAAATCCAAAATCCCAGGCATTGGTGCGTATTGATTTTTTCCATTCAACATTGCCTTATTCACCAACTCAATCAATGTTGTATCGCTCTTAAAATCAGGAAAACCTTGTGATAAATTCAATGCATTGTGCTCAGCTGCCAACGTGCTCATCACCGAAAAAATAGATGTTGGTACCTTTGGTAGTTTTGATTGAAAATGAGAATTATATGTTGGCATTAAATGTCTGAATTAGATTTTAAATTTACTAAATAGTATCTAATTCTTCTGAAGAAAAAACTAAAATATCTGCAGGCTGACAATCCAATTCTTTACAAATTGCTTCTAAAGTTGAAAAACGAATAGCTTTTGCCTTACCTGATTTTAATATAGATAAGTTCGCTGTTGTAATACCAATTTTTTCGGCTAAATCTTTACTTCTCATTTTACGAGTGGCAAGCATGATATCTAAATTTACAATAATTGGCATAATTAAATTGTTAGTTCGTTTTCTTCTTTTAGGTTTTTTGAAATTTTAAATATTTCACTTAAAATCGTAAAGAAAAAGCCAATACTCAGCATTATTAAAAAAGAATTAATTCCAATTTCTAAATTAATTTTTTTGGAATATAAAGTATTGTAAATAAACGATGAAACTCCATATAACACTGAACAAACAGTTAACAAATATCCAATTTTATTGAAATTAACTATAACAATTTCATCAAACATTTTTAATCTTTGGAAACAGCGAAGTACTTTTTTAAATAAATAAATGCAGTAAATTAAAATGAAGTAAATACCCAACATTACACCTAAAATTAATTTCGTAACAATCGTTGTTTCTTGAATCTCCAATCCGTTTATTTTGATATTAAAACTACTTATATCATCACTCAAAAAAACTATTGAAAATAAAAATAAAATTAAGGGGACTGAAAACATAGAAAGGATCCACACAATATCTACAATTGTTTTTAAAATATTTAACTTTCTCATAAAGTAATTTTTTGAACCACAAATATAATAAAATTATCGTTTAACAATAATATATTACCTCAAAACAATATTATTAATAATTTCATTTTATCATATTGAACTAAAAACGGACTTATTATTACCTTTATAATCTTCTCAAATTTCTCCTTATTTTTATATTAAAAAAAATAATTAACACACATTATAGGTTTAGTTTATTTTTAATCATATACATTTGTAGCATAACTTTAGGAGTAACTAGCAATAGTTTGAGAAATATCCTTTGAACCTGATTTGGCTGATACCAACGTAGGAAAAAGAAAGCAATAGCTGCACTATTATATTTCACTTCACTTTTTTAGTTTACACAATTTTAATTAACAACCCAACTAGTTTAGCTAGTTAGGACAATAATTATTTATGATTACAATTAAAGTAAACAATAAAGAACATCAATTTTTAGCATCCATTTCGCTTCAAGAAATTTTAGAACAACTTCAAATTTCAACCAATGGCATTGCTGTAGCCGTAAATCAAAACATTATTACAAAATCCGATTGGTTAACAACAACGTTAAACCAAAACGATGCTGTTTTAATAATTAAAGCTACGCAAGGCGGTTAACAAACAAAAAACTGAAATATTAACTCATATTTAGAACAAAAACTCTAAGAAAGCAGATTATGAAAAAAACAGACACTGCACCAAAACAAGGTGAAATTACAAGAAATCCATTTCCAAACTCAAAAAAAATATACGTTTCCGGAAAAATTCATCCACAATTAAAAGTGGCTATGCGCGAAATTTCATTAAGTGATACCGTAGACTCGCTTAACGGAACGCACACCAAAAATGAACCTGTAACTGTTTACGATACTTCGGGACCTTACACCGATCCAAACAAAAATATAGACATTCACCAAGGAATAGAACGCATTAAAGAATCTTGGGTTTTAGACCGTGGCGATGTTGAGACGTTAGATGCCTTTTCTTCAGAATACAGCAACCAACGCTTAAATGATAAAAGCCTAGATCATTTGCGATTTTCGTTGTTAAAAAAGCCAATGCGTGCAAAAAAAGGAAAAAATGTTTCGCAAATGTATTACGCAAAACAGGGTATTATTACGCCAGAAATGGAATATGTTGCCATTCGTGAAAATCAGCGAATAGATGAAATTACCCGTTTAGCTACCCAACATCCCGGACAAAATTTTGGCGCGAGTGTTCCAGCAAAAATTACTCCCGAATTTGTGCGTGATGAAATTGCCCGTGGTCGTGCTGTATTGCCTTCAAACATCAACCACCCTGAAAGCGAACCTATGATTATTGGTCGTAATTTCTTGGTAAAAATAAATGCCAATATTGGTAATTCTGCAACCACTTCAACCATTGAAGAAGAAGTAGAAAAAGCTGTTTGGGCTTGCCGTTGGGGTGCCGATAATATTATGGATTTATCTACTGGAGAAAATATTCACGAAACCAGAGAGTGGATTGTTCGTAATTCGCCAGTTCCTGTAGGTACAGTTCCAATTTATCAGGCATTAGAAAAGGTAAACGGAAAAGCCGAAGATTTAACTTGGGAAATTTTTAGAGATACGTTAATTGAACAGGCCGAACAAGGTGTAGATTATTTTACCATTCACGCAGGTGTGCGTTTGCGTTACATTCCTATGACCGCAAAACGCATTACAGGTATTGTTTCGCGCGGTGGTTCTATTATGGCAAAATGGTGTTTGGCGCATCATACCGAGAGTTTTATTTATACGCATTTTGAAGAAATTTGCGAAATTATGAAAGCCTACGATGTGGCGTTTTCGCTTGGAGACGGATTGCGTCCGGGTTCTATTGCCGATGCCAATGACGAAGCTCAATTTGCAGAGTTAGAAACCTTGGGTGAACTTACAAAAGTTGCTTGGAAACACGATGTGCAAACGTTTATTGAAGGTCCTGGTCACGTACCAATGCACATGATTAAAGCAAATATGGACAAGCAATTGGAAGTTTGTGACGAAGCGCCTTTTTACACTTTAGGTCCTTTAACTACTGACATTGCACCGGGTTACGATCACATTACCTCGGGTATTGGAGCCGCTATGATTGGTTGGTTTGGTTGCGCTATGTTGTGCTACGTAACCCCAAAAGAGCACTTGGGCTTGCCTAATAAAAACGATGTTCGCACAGGTGTTGTAACCTACAAATTGGCAGCGCATGCGGCCGATTTGGCAAAAGGACATCCTGGTGCGCAGCATAGAGACGATGCGTTAAGTAAGGCACGTTTCGAATTCCGTTGGGAAGATCAGTTTAATTTAGGCCTAGATCCTGAATTGGCAAAAGAGTACCACGATGAAACTTTGCCTGCCGAAGGTGCTAAAATCGCCCATTTTTGTTCTATGTGTGGCCCAAAATTTTGCTCTATGAAAATCTCTCAAGAAGTGCGTGATTTTGCTGCAGAAAACGAAGTAAAAGGCGATGAAGTTTTTGCCAAAGGAATGGAAGAAAAATCAAAAGAGTTTAAAGATAAAGGATCTGAAGTGTATTTGTAAAATAATGTGGAAGTTCCTACGCCTTTGAAAAAAAGGCGTAGGCGGGCTTTCCGTTATATCTTTTGCTGGTTCTCGATACAAATTTATTCCGTTGCACTGCATAAATTCACTCGAACCAACAGCAAAAGGATGCCACTGCAATCCCTAACTCAAAAAAAACTCCAATAAAGTTTTATTAACTATAGTATGCAAAACGTCACTTCGAGTGATTTTTGAAGAATGAAAAAATAATATCGAGAAGTCTTAAAACCCAACTTAAAATGATTGTACTTATAGCTCCTGAACAAGATATTCCGAATGAAATTGAACTATTACATCAATTATTTGAAGCAGGTTTACAGTTTTATCATTTTAGAAAACCGTTTAAAAACTATCAGGAACATATTGCGTATTTAAACCAAATAGATACAAAATATCACAATCGTATTGTAGTGCATTATTTTCACGAATTGATCAACGAATTTAATTTAAAAGGCATTCATTTTCAGGAACAAAAAAGACGCGATGTTTTAGAAAACGGCAAAGGCTATTTTAATAATTTGAATATGATAGGCAAAACAATGAGCAGTTCTTTTCATGAGTTTCAAGAACTAGAAAATTGCGACATCGAATTCGATTATTATTTATTAAGTCCGGTGTTTTCTTCAATTTCAAAACAAGGGTATGCAGGGCGCGGTTTTGATGTTACCAACAGTTCAAAAAAAATTATTGGAATGGGTGGTATCAACACTTCAACCATAAAAGATACGTTAAAATTAGGGTTTAAAGGCATTGGAGTTTTGGGTGGTGTTTGGAATGCAGCACAACAAGTAGAAAGTTTTAAAAACATAAAACGTTGTTACGAGGAGCAGTAGTAACGTGGTAATCTTTAGCTCAAATAAGAAGATTGCTTCGTTTCACTCGCAATGACAAATAAAAAAATGAAAAATAAAACATACATAATAAGCATCGCAGGGTTTGATCCTTCAAGCGGCGCAGGAATTACTTCAGACATCAAAACTTTTGAAGCACACGGCTTGTACGGTTTGTCTGTTTGTACCGCCGTAACAGTTCAAAATGATATTTCATTTAAAAATTGTGTTTGGATTGATGAAGCGATTATTGTACATCAAATTGAAACCTTGTTTGAGCGCTTTCCTATTTCCGTAGTAAAAATTGGCATTATTCAATCTTGGGAAACGTTGTTGGTGGTAGTTGACAAATTATTGGCGTTAAATCCAAACATCAAAATTATAGTAGATCCTATTTTAAAAGCCAGTGCAGGATTCGATTTTCATACGACTTCAAACTTAAAAATATTGGAAAACGTATTGGAAAAATGTTATTTTATTACGCCAAATTACAATGAAATACAAGGCTTGTTTCCAACTAAAAATATGGAAGAAACCATTGAATTTATTTCAGAAAAAACAAATATTTATTTAAAAGGCGGACATAGAAACGATACCAAAGGATTGGATGAAATTTACCATAGCGGTATTGTTCAAATCAATCTTCAACCAGGCGTTGAATCGGTATTTGAAAAGCACGGAAGCGGTTGTGTTTTAGCTGCTGCGTTAGCTTCAAACTTGGCAAAAGATATTGCTTTAGAAGATGCTTGTAGAAACGCAAAAAGGTACACCGAACAATTTTTAAATTCAACAGATTCCTTACTGGGAATTCATAATTACACAACAAATGATTGGTAAATTACAGTATATATCACAAGGTGCAACACCAAATGAGCATATAGAAAATATTCAAAAAGCATGTGCATCTGGCGTAGAATGGGTGCAACTTCGCTTAAAAGGTTTAGATGATGAAACGCTGTTAAAAACGGCTGAACAAGCGAGGGAAATAACAGCGCATTTTCAAACACGTTTAATTATAAACGATCATTACAAAATAGCAAAACAAGTAAAAGCCGACGGTGTTCATTTAGGAAAAACGGATAGCTGCCCATTAGAAGTACGTGCCTATTTAGGAAAATTATACACCATTGGCGGAACCGCAAACACCTTACAAGATTGCAAACTTTTAGTCGATAAAGAAGTGGATTATATAGGTTTAGGTCCTTTTAAATTTACGGAAACAAAAAAGAATTTAAGTCCGGTATTAGGTTTGTTAGGCTATCAATTAATTATAGAAGAATTAAAATCTGAGATTCCAGTTATTGCCATTGGAGGTATAAAGCTAAACGACATTCCAGAAATTATGGATACAGGTGTTTATGGTGTTGCAATGTCTAAAGAAATTACACAAAATTTTAATACTGTACACACCATTAGAAAAGCATTTGGCAACCTAGACCAAGAACAAGTTTATAAATTAAATAAAGAGTAGTTACAAAACAAGATTATGAACGATATTTTAAAAATTGCAGATAAAGAGTTTCACTCAAGATTGTTTACAGGAACAGGAAAGTTTAGCTCTTCAACAGTAATGAAAGAAGCTTTATTGGCTTCAGAAAGTGAACTGATTACAGTTGCTTTAAAACGCGTAGATGTAAAAGATGAAAACGATGATATTTTAGTACATTTAAATCATCACCGAATAAATTTATTACCAAATACATCAGGTGTAAGAAATTATAAAGAAGCCATTTTTGCAGCACAATTATCTAGAGAAGCATTAGAAACCAATTGGATTAAATTAGAAATTCATCCAGATCCAAAATACTTATTACCCGATCCTATAGAAACGTTAAAAGCTGCTGAAGAGTTGGTTAAATTAGGTTTTGTTGTAATGCCGTACATTCATGCCGATCCTGTTTTATGCAAACGTTTAGAAGAAGTTGGAGCACAATGTGTAATGCCTTTAGGCGCACCAATAGGCAGCAATAAAGGATTAAAAACGCAAGAATTTTTAGAAATTATTATAGATCAAAGTACGGTTCCTGTAATTGTTGATGCAGGTATTGGTGCGCCATCTCACGCTGCTTACGCAATGGAATTGGGTGCTGATGCCGTTTTGGTAAATACTGCCATTGCGGTGTCTAAAAATCCGATTGCTATGGCCAACGCTTTTAAATTGGCTGTTGAAGCTGGTAGAATGGCATACAATGCAAAATTAGCCCCTGTTAAGCACCACGCTGAAGCAAGTAGTCCGCTAACTAGTTTTTTAAACGCATAATATGGCAAGTTTTAAAGACACATTTGATACTTATAATTGGGAGCAAACGCTTCAAGGTATTTTTGAGAAAACCGAAAGTGATGTTTTAAGGGCATTGGGAAATTCAAAACGTAATTTAGAAGATTTTAAAGCGTTGATTTCTCCTGCTGCAAAACCTTATTTAGAGCAAATGGCTCAATTAAGTAGTGTGGTCACCAAAAAACGTTTTGGCAACACTATACAAATGTATGCACCTTTGTATTTAAGCAACGAATGCAACAATGTTTGTACGTATTGCGGATTTAGTGCTACCAATAAAATACCAAGAAGAACACTAACAAATGAGGAGATTTTAAAAGAAGTTTCGTTTTTAAAATCGAAGGGATACGATCATATTTTATTAGTTACAGGTGAAGCCAACAAAACAGTTGGAGTTGATTATATTGAAAACGCCATTCAACTTATTCGATCTCAATTTGCTAATATTTCTATTGAAGTGCAACCATTATCTGAAAAAGAATATTACCGTTTAACCGAAAGTGGTTTGTATGCCGTATTGGTGTATCAGGAAACCTATCATCAAGAAGAATATAAAAAACACCATCCTAAAGGAAAAAAATCGAACTTTTACCATCGTTTAGAAACACCTGATCGGCTAGGAAAAGCTGGTATCCATAAAATTGGTTTGGGTGCATTGTTTGGTTTAGAAGATTGGCGGGCAGATAGTTTTTTTACAGCATTGCATTTAAAATATTTGCAAAAAACCTACTGGAAAACAAAATATTCTATTTCTTTTCCAAGGTTACGACCACATTCAGGCGGCTTAGAACCTAAAGTTGAAATGACCGACGCTGATTTGGTACAGTTAATTTGTGCTTTTAGGCTGTTAGATGAAGATGTTGAATTGTCTATTTCAACCCGTGAAAATGAGCTGTTTCGTGACAATATTGTCCGTTTTGGAATTACGTCTATGAGCGCAGAATCTAAAACAAATCCGGGAGGTTATGTTGTGGAAGAGCAATCTTTAGAGCAATTCGAAATTTCAGATGAACGCAGTACTGAGGAAATTACCGAAATGTTAAAGGCCAATGCAATGGAAGTTGTTTGGAAAGATTGGGAAAATAATTGGCAGTAATTACACATAAAAGCCTTCAATAAAAACCGCATGGCATTTTCAAAAGAAGAAAACAAACAATATAGCCGACATCTTATTTTAGATGAAATTGGTACAATTGGACAAGAAAAATTAAAAGTTTCAAAAGTGTTGGTTATTGGCGCTGGTGGTTTAGGCTGCCCTATTTTACAATATTTAACCGCTGCAGGTGTTGGAACTATTGGTATTATTGATAATGATACCGTAGATCAAACTAATTTACAACGTCAAATTTTATATACACATAAAGATATTGGCAAATTTAAAGCTAAGGTTGCTGTGAGTAGGTTGGCTGCATTAAATCCTTTTATAAATTTCAAGGTTTATGTTGAAAAATTAACCAACCAAAATGCTTTGAATTTATTTAGTTGTTATGATATTATTGTTGATGGTAGTGATAATTTCCCAACACGTTACTTGGCAAATGATGCAGCTATTTTAACAAACAAACCGCTGGTTTTTGGATCTATTTTTAAGTTTGAAGGACAAGTAACGGTTTTTAATTACCAAAACGGACCAACTTACCGTTGTTTATACCCAAATCCGCCACAAGCCAATGCGGTTCCAAACTGTTCTGAAATAGGTGTTTTAGGGGTGTTACCAGGTATTATTGGCACTATTCAAGCCAATGAAGTGTTGAAAATAATTTGCGAAATAGGAGATGTATTGTCTGGAAAATTACTCACATTAAATGCGTTAACAATGGAGCAATATAAGTTAAACTTCAAAAAAAACGATGCGATTAAAATTACTGGTTTAGAAAATGATTATCATTTTTTTTGTGGTATTTCAAAAAAACATCAACAAGAAATCACATATAACGAATTACAAAATTCACTTGAAAATTACACCTTATTAGATGTTCGAAATAATTTGGAAAGGGAGCATTTTAATATTGGAGGCATACATATTCCTTTAAATGAATTAGAGGAAAGATATATAGAGATTTCAACAGAAAAAACGGTAGTGGTTTATTGCAAAGCAGGTATTAGAAGTAAAATGGCCATTGAAATTTTAGAACGTAAAAATCTAAAAACAACCTTGATAAATCTAAAAAACGGCATCAATTCAATTTAAAAAGTAGTATTTCAACAAGTTTATACAACTAAAAAAGCCCGTTTCAAAAATGAAACAGGCTTTTTTTATATGTACTAAAAAGTGTTTTTTAGATAATACTTGCTTTTAAATATTCACGGTTCATACGTGCAATATTTTCTAATGAAATTCCTTTAGGACATTCCACCTCACAAGCTCCAGTATTGGTACAGTTACCAAAACCTTCTAAATCCATTTGAGCTACCATGTTTCTTACACGATCAGCAGCTTCAACTTTACCTTGAGGTAATAATGCAAACTGAGATACTTTTGCAGAAACAAATAACATTGCTGAAGAGTTTTTACAACTAGCCACACAAGCTCCACAACCAATACAAGCTGCAGCGTCCATAGATAAATCTGCATCTAATTTAGGAATTGGAATTGCATTTGCATCTTGTGTATTTCCTGAAGTGTTTACAGAAATGTAACCACCTGCTTGTTGAATACGCTCAAAAGCATTACGATCTACAATTAAATCTTTAATTACAGGGAACGCTTTTGCTCTCCAAGGCTCAATGTAAATAGTATCACCATCTTTAAAGGTTCTCATGTGTAACTGACACGTAGTAATACCTCTGTCTGGACCGTGAGGTTCACCGTTGATATGTAATGAACACATACCACAAATACCTTCTCTACAGTCGTGATCAAAAGCTA
>CBDUAL010000038.1:0-15012 GCA_965365125.1 uncultured Lutibacter sp. | reverse complement strand
TAAGCTTGTTTAAATTTGGTTGCTTAAATTTTACGTTCAATAACGTAATTAACCATTGTTAATAAGGATGCTTTATACTCCGAATTTGGGTAGGTTTCTAAAATTTGTAATGCTTGTTCTTGGTATGCTTTCATTTTTTGGATTGTATATTTAATACCACCTTTTTCTTTTACAAAAGCAATCACTTCTTTTACACGAACTTTATCTTTATTGTATTTTTTTACAGAATTTAACAACCATTTACGCTCAGAGTTTGAACAAGTATTTAACGTGTAAATTAATGGCAGTGTCATTTTTTGTTCTTTAATATCAATACCTGTAGGTTTCCCAATTTTAGCATCGGTATAATCAAACAGGTCATCTTTAATTTGAAAAGCAATTCCAATAAGCTCTCCAAATTTCCTCATTTTTTGAATTTCTTCTTCTGAACTTCCTACTGAAGCAGCTCCAATTCCACAACAAGCAGCAATTAAAGTGGCTGTTTTTTGACGGATAATTTCAAAATAAACATCCTCAGTAATGTCTAACTTTCTAGCTTTTTCAATTTGCAACAATTCGCCTTCGCTCATTTCACGAACAGCTATTGAAATTAATTTCAATATATCAAAATCATCATTATCAATTGAAAGTAATAAACCTTTTGACAACAAAAAATCGCCTACTAAAACGGCTATTTTATTTTTCCATAAAGCGTTTATTGAGAAAAAACCTCTTCTACGGTTGCTATCATCTACAACATCGTCATGAACTAACGTAGCGGTATGAATTAATTCGATTACGGAAGCACCTCTGTAAGTTCGATCTTCAAACCTTCCGCCAGAAACCATTTTAGCTACCAAAAAAACAAACATTGGTCGCATTTGTTTTCCTTTTCTTCTAACAATATAATGGGTAATTCTATTTAATAAAGGAACCTTGGTTACCATGGCTTCTTTGAATTTAGATTCAAAGAGTTCCATTTCTTTTAGAATTGGTTGCTTTATTTGTTCTACGGGCTTCATTAAGAAATCAAAAATAAGAAAAAATACAAGGCAAAAATTAACTTTTATTGGCTAATTGCCCACAAGCAGCATCAATATCTTTTCCTCTACTTCTGCGTACATTTACAATAATGTCATTCATTTCTAAATTAGAAATGTAATTATTTATAGCATCTGGTTTTGCTTGTTGAAATTCCCCATCATCAATTGGGTTGTATTCAATTAAATTTACCTTACAAGGCACGTATTTACAAAACTTTACTAAGGCTTGTATGGCTTCTTTAGTATCATTAATTCCGTTCCAAACCACATATTCATACGTTACTCTGCTCTCCGTTTTCTCGTACCAATATTCTATAGCTTCTCTTAATTCTTCCAAAGGAAAAGCTTTACTAAAAGGCATTATTTTAGATCTAACTTCATCAATAGCTGAGTGTAATGATACCGCCAAATTAAATTTAACTTCATCATCGGCTAATTTTTTAATCATTTTTGGCACTCCTGAAGTAGAAACTGTAATTCTTTTTGGAGACATTCCTAAACCTTCTGGTGAAGTAATTTTTTCAATAGATTTTAATACATTGTTGTAATTCATTAAGGGTTCACCCATTCCCATAAAAACAATGTTTGAAAGTTTGCGATTGTAATACAATAAACTTTCTTTATTAATTGCAGCCACCTGATCATAAATCTCATCAGGGTTTAAGTTTCGCATTTTCTTTAAACGTGCCGTTGCACAAAAACTACAATCTAAACTACAACCAACCTGACTAGAAACACAAGCGGTGGTTCTTGTTCCTGTTGGAATTAAAACCGACTCTACAATTAAGCCATCATGCAAACGTACAGCGTTTTTAACCGTTCCGTCTAAACTGCGTTGCATTTGATCAACCTCAATATGATTGATTACAAAATTTTCTTCCAGCATTTGGCGCGTCTCTTTTGAAATATTGGTCATATCTTCAAAAGAATGTGCACTTTTTGCCCACAGCCATTCATAAACTTGGTTCCCCCTAAAAGCTTTATCATTTTGAGCAACAAAAAAAGCTCTTAATTCTTCTTTTGTTAATGATCGTATGTCTTTTTTCTTATCCATTATCTCACAAGTTTATAAAAAGATTCCCGCATGAGCGGGAATCAGGTCTATTCAAAAAAATAGTGTCATTTATATAATTAACATCGCATCTCCATACGAGTAAAATTTGTATCCTTCTTTTACAGCTTCGTCATAGGCTTCCATTAAAAAATCGTAACCAGCAAAAGCAGCAACCATCATCATTAAAGTAGATTTTGGTGTGTGAAAATTAGTAATCATACAGTTTGCAATGCTAAAATCATACGGAGGAAAAATAAATTTATTTGTCCAAGCATCGTAAGAATTTAAACGATGATTTGATGAAACTGAACTTTCAACAGCACGCATAACAGTAGTACCTACAGCACACACACGTTTTTTTGCATCAATTGCTTTGTTTACTACATCGGCTGTTTCTTGAGAAACGACACACTGTTCAGAATCCATTTTATGCTTTGATAAATCTTCAACTTCAACAGCACTAAAAGTTCCTAAACCAACGTGTAAAGTAACCTCTGCAAAGTCAATACCTTTAATTTCTAAACGTTTCATTAAATGTTTAGAAAAGTGTAAACCTGCAGTTGGTGCAGCTACAGCTCCTTCTTCTTTAGCGTAAATTGTTTGATAACGCTCCTCATCTGACGCTTCAACTTCTCTTTTAATGTATTTTGGAAGCGGGGTTTCTCCTAACTCTTCTAATTTTTTTCTGAATTCTTCATAAGAACCATCATATAAAAAACGCAACGTTCTTCCTCTTGAAGTAGTATTATCAATAACTTCAGCAACTAAACTTTCGTCATCACCAAAAAACAATTTATTTCCAATTCTAATTTTTCTTGCAGGATCTACCAAAACATCCCATAATCTGCTTTCGGCATTTAATTCTCTCAATAAAAAAACTTCAATTCTTGCTCCCGTTTTTTCTTTCTCACCATACATACGTGCAGGAAAAACTTTTGTGTTATTCAACACCATTAAATCACCTTCATCAAAATAGTTGATTAAATCTTTAAACTGCTTATGTTCAATAGTTTTCTCTTTTCTATTCAACACCATTAGTCTAGATTCATCTCTGTGTTCCGCAGGATATTCTGCCAATAAATCTTCAGGTAATTCAAATTTAAAATGTGATAATTTCATGTATTTTTTTTATAGAATGAGCGCAAATATACAACATCGGCATAGGCGTTGTCAAGTGATTTGCAATAAAAGTTTGTTAAAGAGTATTTTACGATGTTACTTTTTTGAAGTCTTCCCAAAAAGTTGGGTACGATTTTGATACTACATTTGCCTCTTCAATTGCAATTGAAACCCTTGTAGCTAAAGGCGCAAAAGCCATTGCCATTCTATGATCATCATAAGTTGAAATAGCAATATTCTCATGTATTTTTTTTGAAGAAGATAATTGTAAAGTTTCGTTGGTAATCTCAATTGCACCACCTAATTTTTCAATTTCTGTTTTTAAAGCAACCAACCTATCTGTTTCTTTAATTTTTAAGGTATGAAGTCCTGTCAAATAACATTCAATCCCCAACCCAAAACAGGTTACAACAATTGTTTGTGCAATATCTGGAGCACCTTTTAAATTTAAATCTATTAATTTTGAAGGATTTAAATTTCCTGTATTTTTTAATATTATTGAATTGTTTTCAAAAGTAGTTTCAACACCTAAATTTTTATAAATATCGGCTAAAACCGAATCGCCTTGCAAACTATGTTGCTTATAGGAAGAAAGTTTTACTTCTGAATTAGGACTTAACGCAACCAAACTGTAATAATACGACGCTGAACTCCAATCAGACTCAACCACTACGGTTGTATCTTCAATTACTGGTTTTGGTTGAATTGAAATAGTATCATCATCCCAAGAAAGTTCAACTCCTAATTCAGCCAATAAAGCCAACGTCATTTTTATATAAGGAACCGAAGTAATTTCACCTTTAAACTTTAATTTTAGTCCGTTTTGTAACGTTGGTGCAACTAACAATAATGAAGAAATATATTGAGAACTTACATTCCCTTCAATTTCAACAACACCTTTCGTTAATTTTTTTCCTTTAATTTTTAACGGAGGATAACCTTCTTTTTCAACATATTGAATATCTGCACCTAATGAAGTTAAAGCATCAACCAAAATTTTAATAGGCCTGTTTTTCATTCTATGTGAACCCGTTAAAATAACTTCAGAATTTTCTTTTACCGAAAAATAACTTGTTAAAAAACGCATAGCCGTACCTGCATGACCAATATTTACTTCGGAAGAAGTGTTTGCCAATGCTTTTTGCATTAAAACAGCATCATCAGAATTTGAGGTGTTTTCAATTTTTAAATTTGGATAAAATTGCTGTAAAACCAACAGTCTATTTGTTTCACTTTTTGAACCTGTAATTTCAATAGTTCCACTTACAGTTTTAGTTATTTTATCAATCTTTAATAATTCCATACAATAGCGCTTTAGCAACTTAGTTAAAAAATATTTTATTTTCAGGCCACAAAGTTAATGCTCAAAAAATAGTATCCAAATTTAGTGGGTAATATTATACAACGTTAGTTCTAGTAATTTTTAAATAAAAATTGTATCGAGAACTGCTCATGTTTTTAATTAAATTTCTATTGTCGATACTAATTTTAAGCCAAAAAAGGCGTAAATTTACTCGAATTGACGAAATTTAATTAATAAGTTATCATAAAGACTTCAAACGAGAAATTTTTATAAATTCTTACCAAAAGGAAGGTAATTAAAATTTATTTTTTAATAAACTTATAATAGCCTGCCATAAACAAACCGTATAACAAAGACATACCTAACTGAATTTCAAAGAATTGCAAGAAAGTATCTTTACCAAAATAAAGCGCTATCATTCCATCAAAACTTCCTGTGTTAAAAATAGCCATGAATATTTTTATAATTGAAACGGTAATTAAAAATAGCAATCCAAATCGGATGGTTAACTTTATAAACGACTGACTTTTGTATTGATTCATTTATTTTAATTTTTGATTGTTATGATGGCGATCGTGATCACGTTTTGTTTTTACATCCATTTTTTTATCAAACGCAGCTTGTAAATCAATGCCCGTTTGGTTGGCTAAACACAACACAACAAAAACAACATCGGCTAATTCTTCGCCTAAATCTTTATTTTTATCGCTTTCTTTTTCACTTTGTTCACCGTATCTACGTGCAATAATACGTGCAACTTCACCAACTTCCTCCGTTAATTGCGCCATATTTGTTAGCTCATTAAAATAACGAACGCCGTGTTCCTTAATCCAATTATCAACTACTAATTGTCCATCTTTTAAATCCATTGTATTCCTTTTTATTGAAGTTCAAATATACTGAACTTCTCATATAATTAATTTTCTAAATATTTCAAAAACGCATCTCTTGAAATCTCATTAGCCCCTAAACTGGCTAAATGAGGGTTATATACCTGGCAATCTATGAGTTTATAATTTTCTTTTTCTAATTTTTGAACCAAATAAATAAATGCCAATTTTGAAGCATTACTTACTGTGCTAAACATACTTTCACCACAAAAAACAGTTCCTAAATCTATTCCATATAAACCACCTACCAGTTCATTTTTCAACCAAACCTCAACAGATTTAGCGATTCCTTTTTTATGTAAGTCAACATAAGCTTGCTGCATTTCATTGGTAATCCAAGTTCCTCCCTGATCTGGTCTGTACACATTTTTACAACTCGCAATAACAGCTGAAAAATTTTGGTTGAATGTGATTTTAAAATCTCCTTTTCTTATGACTTGCTTCATACTTTTTGAAATTTTCAAATCTTTTGGAAACAACACCATTCTAGGATTTGGACTATACCAAATAATTGGTTCGCCTTCATTAAACCAAGGAAAAATTCCACTTTTGTAAGCCAACTCTAACCTTTCAACCGATAAATCTCCTCCAACAGCCAACAAACCATCTTCATTGGCATAACTTACTGGCGGAAAAAAAAGTTCTTTTGAAAGCAAAAACATAACTGCTAATTTCTACAAATATAAGGAAACAAAAAAAGAGAAAAACTTTCGCTTTTCTCTTTTTTATATATTATAAAACTTACTTAAAATGGTAAGTCGTCTGGCTCACTATCACTAACATCAGCCGTTTTTTCAAAAGTATCAACTGGTGGTGCTGTTGGTGCTCCTGCTCCTTCAGCTGCTGCAGCTTCAATTCTCCATCCTTGTATAGAGTTAAAATAAACAGCTTCACCTTGTGGGTTTATCCATTCTCTACCTCTTAAATTGATAGAAACTTTCACATCTTGTCCAACTTGATAGCTGTTTAATAAATCACATTTGTCTTGAACAAATTCAATCATTAACATTTGAGGATATTGCTCATTTGTTGTAACTACCATTTCTCTTTTTCTAAAACCGCTTGCTCCAAAAGTTTTAGTTTCGTCAATTTTTTTAATTTTCCCTGTAACTTCCATGTTTCACTTTATTTCATTAAAAAACACTTTTTAAGGTGCTTATTATTTCGTTATTTTAAAAATATGCTTTCGCAAATGTAATTTTTTTAAGGCATCAATTCCAAAATATTCAGCAGGTTATTTTGTAAACTTATCAACATTAAAGCCTATAATTGATCACAAATAATGATGCTTAAAAATAATATCAATTTAATTTATTAGTTATAACAACATATATTTTATATTTGAATCATGGCTTCATACAAAAACACACAAATAATTCGTTGGTTGGTAATTATAGCTTCTTTTATTATAGTGGCGCTTATTTTGTGGAATACGTACGATTTCTTTATAAAATTTAAAACCGAAGAACGTGCTAAAATGGAAGTTTTAGCAAAAGCCTACGAAAGATTAAGCAGTGCAGACTTAAATGCTGATATTTCCTTGGAATATAAAATTATTGGTAACAATCACAACATACCTATGATTGTTACCAATGAAAAAGATAGTATTACCGATTGGTCCAACTTAGACGCTTTAAAGGTCAAAAAAACAACGTATTTAAAGGAGCAATTGGCGATTATGAAAATTCAGAATTCGCCAATTACTATCAGTTACAAAAATGCAAACATCAATCAATTTATTCATTACAGGGATTCTGATTTATTAACGAAATTAAAGTATTACCCTATTGCGTTGGTTTTAATATTGGTGCTATTTGCAAGTGTTATTTACCTGTTTTTTAAATCCAATAAAATAGCCGATCAAAATAAATTATGGACAGGAATGGCTAAAGAAACGGCCCATCAAATAGGCACACCTTTATCTTCATTATTAGGTTGGATTGAAATTTTACGCTTAGAAAACATCGACAAAACAACCGTTGAAGAAATTGAAAAAGATGTTGAGCGACTAAATATTATTGCTGAACGATTTTCAAAAATTGGTTCGGTTCCGGTTTTAAAACAAGAAAATATTGTTGAAGCTACAGAAATAGCTTTCAATTATTTAAAATCGAGAAGTTCTAAACAAGTATTCTTTAACTTCAACACTTCTAACGCTCTTATTTATTGTAATATTAACTTACAACTGTTTAGTTGGGTTATTGAGAATTTAGTGAAAAATGCTATTGATGCAATGGAAGGAAAAGGGAACATTGAACTAACCATTTCTGAAACTACCAACCATGTTAAAATAAACATTTCAGACACAGGTAAAGGGATCCCTAAAAACCTGCATCAAAAAATATTTTCGCCAGGATACACTACAAAAAAACGTGGCTGGGGATTAGGTTTATCACTTGCCAAACGTATTATTGAAGATTATCACAATGGAAAAATTTCCGTTTCAAAATCCGAAATAGGCGTAGGAACTACTTTTGCTATTACGCTAAAAAAATAACGCTATAAATTAGCTGCAATTGCTTTTGAAACCGCTTCAAATTCTTGCGGCTCTAGTTTCACTTTTTTTATAAATTGAATATCTTCCATTTTTTGCAACGGAATTAAATGTACGTGTACGTGTGGCACTTCTAAACCAATAACAGACATTCCAATACGCTCACAAGGAATTGCTTTTTCCATAGCCAATGCAATTTCTCTAGAAAAACTCATTAAACTATTATACATTGCTTCATCTAAATCAAACAATTTATTTACTTCTTTTTTAGGAACTACCAATGTATGCCCTTTTGCATTTGGATTGATATCTAAAAAAGCATAAAAATCTTTATTTTCAGCAACTTTATATGATGGGATTTCTCCACTAATTATTTTCGTAAATATTGAACTCATTGTATTTTTTCTTTCAAAAATAAGAAACCCTTTTCAATTAAAAAACTGAAAAGGGTTCTCTAAATTTTATGGTTGTTTTTTAACTTCTAGAAATCTCTAAAACTTCAAACTTCATAATACCACTTGGCACTTGAATTTCAGCAATATCTCCAACCGATTTCCCTAACAATCCTTTTCCTATTGGTGAATTTACAGAAAGTTTCCCTTCTTTTATATTGGTTTCAGAATCAGCCACCAATGTATAGGTAAATTCCATATTGTTAACTGTATTTTTAATTTTCACTATAGAATGAATTAAAATTTTTGAAGTATCTAATAAAGATTCATCAATAATTCGGGCGTTAGAAACAACCTCTTTTAATTTTGCTATTTTTAATTCTAATAATGATTGCTCTTCCTTTGCGGCATGATATTCTGCATTCTCACTTAAATCTCCTTTATCACGTGCTTCTGCAATATCATTACTTACTCTAGGACGATCAACCGTTTCTAAATGCTCTAATTCAGCTTTTAGTTTTTTCATTCCCTCTTCGGAATAATAAGATATTTTACTCATAAGTTATCATTTTAATAAAGACAAAAAATCTCAAAACTGGTTTGCAGCATGAGATTCATTACAAATGTACAAAATATTTGTAAATTGCACTCGTTAATACATAAACTTGATAGTTAACTTATGCGAAAGCTTTTATTTATTTGCTTACTGATCTCATTATTTTCATGCGAAAAAAATGACACCATAGATTTGTTGCCTAATGTACCTGTTGATGTAAACATCAATTTAAATTTACCTGAGTACATAGATTTAAAAATACCAACAGGTTGGATATATACTTCAAGCGGAATGGATGGTGTAAAAGGAATTTGGGTACAGTATACTGGCGGAACTCCCGCTTATAAAGCTTTTGAAAGAGCTTGCCCAAATAACGATTGTAATACACCTATGACTTTTGACGGAAGTTTAAAATTAAAATGTGCTTGTGATACTAGTGAATATAGCATTATTGATGGTGCCCCTCAAACTTCAGGAAATTCACAATACGCAAGAGAGTACCGCGTTCTTGAATTAAATGCTACTACAATAAATATTACCAATTATTAACTCGCTAATTAAAAACAGATTACTATTTTTGTGCGAAAGCAATAAAAGTGAAAAATTATTTCTCATCAAATTTTAGATTAGGCGTTTTAGGAGGCGGTCAGTTAGGCAAAATGTTACTAACTGAAACTCAAAAATTCGATATTTATACCGTAATTTTAGATGGTGCTCCCGATGCTCCTTGCGCACAAATATGCAATGAATTTCATCAAGGTAGTTTAATGGACTTTGATACGGTGTATAATTTTGGTAAAAAAGTAGATCTTTTAACTATTGAAATTGAACACGTTAATATTGATGCACTAATTAAATTAGAAGCTGAAGGTTTAGAAATTTATCCGCAACCAAGTGTTTTAAAAATCATTCAACACAAAGGAAAACAAAAAGATTTCTTTGTTGAAAATAACATTCCAACATCACCACACAAACGATTTTCAAGTTTAGCCGAATTAAAAAAAGAGCCATTTAATTTTCCTTTTGTATGGAAATCTGCTCAGTTTGGTTATGATGGAACTGGTGTAAAAATAGTTAAAAGTGAAAGCGATATTAATCTTTTAGCAGATACAGATTGTATTGTTGAAGAATTGATTCCTTTTAAAAATGAATTGGCTGTAATTGTGGCACGTAATAAAAGTGGCGAAATAAAAACATATCCTGTTGTTGAAATGGAATTTCATCCAGAAGCAAACCAGGTTGAATATGTAATTTGTCCGGCAAGAATTTCTGAAGAAGTTGCTTTAAAAGCTAGAGCAATTGCATTAAAAGTTGCAGAATCTTTTGAACATATTGGCTTATTGGCTGTTGAATTATTTCAAACCGAAAATGATGAAATTATTGTAAATGAAGTTGCTCCAAGAACACATAATAGTGGACATTATAGCATTGAAGCATCTTATACTAGTCAGTTTGAACAACATGTACGCAGTATTTTAAACCTTCCTTTAGGTGATCCTGAAAGTAAAGTTGCCGGTATTATGGTAAATTTAGTGGGTGAAGAAGGATTTTCGGGTAATGTAGTTTACGAAAATATGGAAGAAATTCTTAAAATGGACGGTGTTACACCTCATATTTACGGAAAAAAAGAAACACGACCTTTTCGAAAAATGGGTCATGTAACCATTGTAAATAACAATTTAGCTGAAGCAAGAAAAACAGCTGAAAAAGTAAAAAACACAATTAAAGTAATTAGTAAATAATTAAATTATGAGTAAAGTAGGAATTATTATGGGAAGCGATTCAGATCTTCCAATTATGCAACAAGCCATTGATATTTTAAAAAATTTTGATATTGAAACTGAAGTTGATATTGTTTCGGCACACCGTACTCCTGAAAAATTATTTGACTATGCCAACACTGCTCATAAAAGAGGTGTTTCAGTTATAATTGCTGGTGCTGGTGGTGCAGCGCACTTACCTGGAATGGTAGCTTCATTGAGTCCGCTACCTGTAATTGGAGTTCCTGTAAAATCTAGAAATTCTATAGACGGGTGGGATTCTGTTCTATCTATTTTACAAATGCCTGGAGGTGTTCCTGTTGCAACCGTTGCTTTAGATGGCGCACAAAATGCAGGTATTTTAGCTGCACAAATTATTGGTTGTTCCAATCCTGAAATTTTAACTAAAATTATTGAATATAAAGAAAGCTTAAAACTTAAAGTTTATAAGGCTGCTGAAAATGTAAAAAGCAACTTATAATTTTAAAGCACACACTGCATCTTCTACAATAATTCCTTCATTGTTTTTATAACTAAAATAAGGGATTATTGTATTAATATTTATAATCGTTTTATTTTCTTCTTGCAATTGCACTCGTGTAGTTTCCATACATTGTATATTTATTCTATTTTGAAAACGCCTTAAATACTGAATTAGTATTTCTTAAAATAGGAAAACAAAAATTTAACATATTATGTTCTATTTTTAAGACACCAAGCCTCATAACAAGTCACATTTAATAATATATTTGCTTAAAAATCACCTAAAATCATGAGTAACCCATTACTAAAATCATTTGATACACCATTTCAAACAGCGCCTTTTTCTAAAATTAAAAACAAGCATTTTAAGCCCGCATTTATTGAAGGTATAAAATTAGCAAAACTTGAAATTGATGCTATTACAAATAACTCAGAAGCTCCTTCTTTTAAAAATACAATTGAAGCTTTAGATTTTAGCGGACAAACACTTGATAGAATTTCAAGTATTTTCTTCAACTTAAATTCTGCCGAAACAAATGATGAAATTCAAAAAATAGCACAAGAAGTTTCTCCGATGCTTTCTGAATTTACAAATGACATTACATTAGATGAAAAACTTTTTAAACGTATTAAAACGGTTTATAAGAAAAAAAATGAATTAAATTTAACTACTGAACAAGACACTTTATTAACAAAAAAATATAAAAGTTTTGTGCGTAATGGCGCTAATTTAAATGAAGCAGACAAAACTGAATTACGAAAAATAGATTCAGAACTTTCAAAACTAAAATTAACGTTTGGTGAAAATGTATTGGCTGAAACAAATGCATACGAACTTTATTTAACTAATGAAAAGGATTTGAAAGGACTTCCCGAAAGTGCTATTGAAGCAGCTAAAATGGTTGCCAAACAAAAAAATAAAGACGGATGGGTATTTACCCTTGACTATCCTAGTTACATTCCTTTTTTAACTTATGCCGAAAATCGAAATCTTAGAAAAAAAATGGCCTTGGCTTTTGGTGCCAAAGCCTTTCAAAATAATGAAAATGATAATCAGCAAATTATTTTAGACCTTGTTAAATTACGTTACAAACGTGCTAATTTATTAGGTTACAAAACTCATGCACATTTTGTATTAGAAGAACGTATGGCTGAATCACCTGAAACCGTAACTAACTTTTTAAACGATTTGCTTCCTAAGGCTAAACCAGCTGCTGAAAAAGAATTTAAACAACTTGCAGCGCTTGCTAAAAAAGATGGTGTTGAAACCTTGCAAAAATGGGACAGTGCGTATTATTCTGAAAAGTTAAAAAAACAATTGTTCAAATTAGATCAAGAACAATTGAAGCCTTATTTTAAATTGGAACATGTAATTGAAGGCGTGTTTACGATTTCTAATAAATTATTCGATTTAGTTTTTGAAGAAATTAATACAATTGACAAGTATCATGAAGATGTAAAAACGTATAAAGTTACAGACACCTCTGGAAACTATATTGCCATTTTATATGCCGACTTTTTTCCGAGAGAAGGAAAAAGAAACGGTGCTTGGATGACTTCTTTTAAAAACCAATGGATAAAAGATGGTGAAAATTCAAGACCACATATTTCAATAGTTTGTAATTTTACAAAACCTACTGAAACAAAACCGTCTTTACTTACTTTTAACGAAGTTACAACACTCTTTCACGAATTTGGACACGCATTACACGGAATGCTTGCAAACACAACATACCCTAGCTTATCAGGTACAAATGTGTTTTGGGATTTTGTAGAGTTACCAAGTCAGCTTTTAGAAAACTGGTGTTACGAAAAAGAAGCGTTGAGTTTATTTGCCAAGCATTTTGAAACAAAGGAACTAATTCCAATGGACTTTATCACTAAAATTAAAAAGTCTTCAAACTTTTTAGAAGGCATGCAAACATTAAGACAACTTAGCTTTGGAATTCTTGATTTAGATTGGCACGGTAAAGACCCTTCAGCAATTACAAATGTTAAAGAATTTGAAACTACCTCTTTTAAAGGCACTCAATTATTTCCTGAAGTTGAAGAGAATTGTATGAGTACTTCATTTTCACATATTTTTCAAGGTGGATACTCTTCTGGGTATTATTCATACAAATGGGCTGAAGTATTAGATGCTGATGCTTTTGAGGCTTTTTTAGAAAATGGTATTTTTGATAAAGGAACTGCTTTAAAATTTAAAACTAATATTCTTGAAAAAGGAGGCACTGAAAAACCAATGAAATTATACGAAGATTTTAGAGGTAAAAAACCGAATAACAATGCGTTACTAAAAAGAGCAGGGCTCTTAAAATAGCTAAATTCAACCTAAAAAAAAGCGAATCCATACACGGATTCGCTTTTTTTATGCTGTTATTCGTTAATAAACGGCCTGTTTTACCAAACAAATAGTAATGTTTTTCCTTGTAAAAGTAGTATTTAACCTTTTAAAAGGTGTGTTTTACCGTACAAATGACTTATTTTTATGTGTAAATGGTTATTTTTTATACTTTTCACTTGCTAGATCGAAAATAATTCTTAAATTTGAATAGAGTTTAAAACAAACCCCACAATACAAAAAGATGTATTTAAGTAATAAAAAATATCAATTAGGAATAAATAAACAACCCCGCAACCCCAAAACCCCAATTTTAGATAAGGTTACGCTTTAGTTCATTAACCCAATAAATTAAAGCGTAGCCCTCTAAATAAAAAAATAAAAATTAACCTCACAAACCCCACAAAATGAGCTTCTCCAAAAAAACATACCCTTAAAACAAAATAAACAATCCCACGTTCAGATGTGGTTACGCTTTAGTTTGTTTGGCTAGTTTAAATTAAAGCGTGCCACTTCTTAAAAAAAGACAATCAACCTCAAATACCCCCACAAAGATGAAATCACTTACCCCAAAACTTATCGCCGTTCTTATTTTAAGTATCGCCTTATTTTCTTGTTCAAATGATGAAGATGGTATTTATTTTGATGAAACTTCTGAAATTGCTATTGTTGAAAAAATACAATATTCAACTATTGAATTAGAAATTTTAGATTTAGTGAATGCACATAGACAAAATATAGGTCTTCAAACTTTAAAAACTTTAGATATTGTATCAAGTGTAGCTGAAGGGCACACAAATTACATGATTCAAACAGGACAAATAAGTCATGATAATTTCCCAAAAAGATCAGAAACTTTAATTAAAAATGCAAAAGCAAAGTCTGTTGGTGAAAATGTAGCTTATGGCTTTGGCTCAGCTAAATCAGTTGTTAATGGCTGGTTAAATAGTGAAAGTCACCGAGAAGTTATTGAAAGTACAAAATATACACATTTTGGCATTTCTACAGAGTGTAATTCAGAAGGTAGAAATTATTTCACACAGATGTTTATTAATAAATAAAGCTTTTATACAAAGTTTGTACTCACCTAAAATATTTGTATTATGAAAACAGCATTATTAAAACAAGAAAAAAAATTAAAGTTAAGTGTCATAAATAACACTCCTAATAAAAGGGAAAGTTTAAAAACTTCGTTATTAATAAATACATTATATCCTAATTTCACATACCAAAACGCAAAAAGAGAAGTTGTTTCAACTGTGAAACAGGCGCTTATTTAAAATTCAACATACTTTAGCTCCTCTTGATTTAAAAAAATTGTCGTCCCCACAATAACAATTATATAATATTTCAAAACCTATTTTTTTTTAAATCTTCTATCAAAAACAATAAAAAAGTATTTTAAAAATACTTTTTCCGCCTTTAAACAAGGTACTAATCTTCTGTAATTGATTTGAAGGATAAAAACAGCCGAAATTAATAACTTGATAAAATTGTAATCCCCACAACGGTAGTATATTTAAGAAGTATCAATCAACTGCTTATTTTAATATTTTATGTTGTTTTAAAGCAGGTAAAAAAGTAGTAAATATTAACTT
>CBDUAL010000037.1:0-15202 GCA_965365125.1 uncultured Lutibacter sp. | reverse complement strand
TATGTCACCGCCTTTCTTTTGAAAACCTTCAACTTTATTGTTGAAGGTTTTTTTTTGCACTAACTTAACGTTGATAACTTTTATTGGAATTACCGTTCTTGTAGGTTTCATTTAAAATGCTGAATTTTGTTCTTCCAAAAAAAAATTAATAATATCAGCAGTTGAAACAATACCTACAATTTTTTTATTTTCAACAATAGGTACTGCATGATAATTTCCTTTTGCTAAAACACTTGCTACTTCTTGAATTGATGCATCTGTTGTTAGATAAAATGGTTTAGGAGTCATTATATCTTTGACTTTTAATTTTTTATAAATGATGTGATCATCATTGATTCCTGCACCAGCAATATTGTACATAAAATCTACTAAACTAATCATTCCAACCAAATTTCCATTTTTTGTTACAGGTATGTGATGATGAAATTTTTTTTTCTCATAAATATGTTTCACATCTAATAGATTTTGTTCGGTTGAAACACAAACAACATTTTTGGTCATAATTGATGTTATAGGTTTTGATTTCATGATTTTGGAATTATTTTTCATATTAAATTTAATGTAAAGTTGTAATCTTCAAAATGAGGAATATCATTTTGGAACTTTTTTTTTAATCATAAATTTAATAGTGACTTCTAAAATTCAAATCGTATGAAAACCAAATCAATATTAGAACTACTTACATTGAGCTCTAGCTTGTATATATTGGCTAGAGATACTGAACTTTTAAATAGAATTAAAGATTTATCAGAAAAAGGAATAGATGAAATTAATAAAATAGTTTCAGAGTCTAAATTGGATAAAAATGGTAATGAGTTAGAGTTTGTGGATAAGATTATTCTTAAAACTCTTGAACTTAAGGAAGATTTAAATGAGAATCTTGAAGAATTGGTGGTTAAATTCTATAAAAAAATAAATGTAGCACATCTAGAAGAAATTAATGTACTTAATAAAAAAATTGAAAAAACGGATATGACTATTGCATTATTAGAAGCTCGATTAAATAAATTAGAAGCAACATAAAATGGGTATTTTAAAAGGAATTAGAGATAATTTTAGATCAATTTCTAGATATAATCAAATATTAAGAGTCTTGATAAAATATGGCTATGAAGATTTGGTTTACTACTTAGATGAAAATAAGCGCTATACTTTTATTCAAAAATTAATTCCGAAGGCTTCACGAAAACATGCACTTTTATATACCAAATGGGCAAAAATGAGATTGGTATGCGAAGAATTAGGGCCCACTTTTATAAAGTTCGGGCAAATATTAAGCAATCGACCTGATTTAGTTCCTTTAGAATTAACTTTTGAGCTAGAGAAGCTACAAGATAATGTACCTCCAATGTCTAAAATGGGGGCAAAAGAAGTTGTCGAATTTGAATTAAAAGACACTGTTGAAAACTTATTTGCATGGTTTGATCTAAATCCGTTTGCATCAGCATCAATGGCTCAGGTACATAAAGTAACGTTGCATTCAGGCAAAAGAGTAGCTTTAAAAGTACAAAGGGTAGGTATATTTGATATTATTATGGAAGACATAAAGGTAATGTACAAAATTGCTGAAGTTTTAGAAAAGAGAATTCCGTCTATAAAAAGTTTTGATCCTACGGGGCTAGTTAAAAATTTTGAATATGCGATATTGAAGGAACTCGATTTTATAAATGAGTCTATCAATGTAGAGCGTTTTTATAACAATTTAGTAACAGATGAAGCTAAAGATCACTACTCATTAGCGCCTAAAGTTTATCATGAATTTACAACTTCAAAAGTATTAGCCTTAGAGTTTATTTCAGGTATTAAAATTGATAAAATAGAAGAATTACAAGCTCAGGGTTTTAATACAAAAACAATTGCTTATAGGTTAGCTGTTAGTTACTATAAGCAAATTTTTGAATATGGTTTTTTTCATGCAGATCCCCATCCTGGGAATTTATTGGTACTCTCCAATGGTAAAATAGGTTATTTAGATTTTGGTATGATGGGAAGCATGCTTCCTAGAGATATTGCAACTTTTGGAAAGTTGTTTATTGCCGTTATAAACAAAGATATTACTGAAATTATTAAAGCACTTCAAAAACTATCAAACCATATTGTGATACCAAATATGAGGAGTTTAGAATTTGATATTAATGAATTTGTAGAAAAATATTATGTGAGAACAGTTCATGAGAATGAAATGAGTACTATTTTATTGGAACTTAAAGATATTATTACCAATCATGGTTTAAAGGTACCAACATACTTTTTCCTTTTTGTACGATCATTGGTAACTCTTGAAGGAGTTATTAAAAAGTTAGATCCAGATTTTGATCAATTTGAAATAGTGAAACCGTATTTAATTAAAAGTACTACAAAAAAAATTAACCCAATAAAGATAGGGAAGAAGGTTGTAAACTCAATAATTGAATTTACCGATTATATGGAAGATTTTCCAGTAGATTTAAGAAATGCTATCAGAAAAATAAATTCAGGTCTTGTAAAAGTAGATTTAACACATATAGGTGTTGATCCAATGGTACATACCTTGCAACGTATTACAAAACAGTTGATTACTGCTTTTATTATGGTTGCGTTAATTTTAAGTGCCGCATTGTTTATTATTTATAAAGTTCATCCGCTATGGAAAGGTATTTCTGTGATTGGTATGTTGAGTTTTTGTTTGTCAATACTTTTTGGAATTAGAATGGTTATAAATATAAGAAAAGGCGATTATGATTATTAATGCCAAAAAGAAGTTGTCCTAAAAGTTAGCTTTTGTCAACTCGAACTAAAATTTCTGAATTGAATCTTCGATTTTAGGTACTCATACTATTTTTAAAATAAGTATGATGAGATTCTGAAATAAATTCAGAATGAGGGGTTTTATAAATTGTAAGTTAGCCTTATAGCTCCTAAGGAGGCATATTTGTTATGAATTTGAAAAAGCTTTTTTAAAATGACTAAAGGCTTCGTTTATTTCTTTTTGAAAATGCTCTAATTTACTTTCTTCTTTTTTCTTCGAATATTTAGCTGTTATCTTGTCAATAAATGAATTGAACTCTTTTTTTCCTTTTTGAAATGAACTTTTTGTTTCTTTTTTCTCATTTTGGTATTTTTTTTCTAATATTTCAAGCTTAATTTTAAATTGTTCAATTTCAATTAAGGTTACGGCATATATGCGATTTAAAGTTTTGTTATTTTTTATTTTAACTTCAATTTCATGAAGAGTTAAAAGCAATTGTTTTTTTTGTTTTTTAAAAGCATCAACAGTTTCAGCTTTCCCTAGTACTAATTGTATATGTAGCTCATCAAACTTAGCTTTCAAATCTTCAATATTTTCTTTTACCTCTTTAATTTTGTATTCACTATCATGAATAAATGAGTTAAATTCTTTTTTAACTTCCTCATACTTATCTTTAGCTTCAGCTTTGCCTAAAGCGGTTTTAACCTGAAATTCCTCTAAATTAACGGCAGCTTTTCTCAGTGCAACAATAACTTTATCTATAAATTGATTTGGATCTATATTTTTCATAATATTTTAGATTTATAATGAAACTAAATTTCAAAATATTTTTTTAAAAATGGAATGAGGAATATCATTTTACAAAAGTTATTTTAAATAAAGATCACTTATACCAACTCCATTTAATTGGCTACCTAAACTTTTCTAGGTGTTGTCTAATTGTTTGTGATAAAGAGGTTTTGATAGGTTTTATATTTTTTTTAGCATCAGTCTTAAAATGATAAATTTCAGTAATATCATTGCTCATATTTGATAATGGTCATTTGAATGTTCATAAAATAGTGTTCAATTTGTAAATAAGAGGTTCGTCTTTAAAATTTCAACAATGAAAAACACCATTTTAATAATTAGTTTTTTGTTTTTTATAACAGGATATTGCCAAAATATTAGTGAGCTGTACGAAAAATCAAAAGAAGCAGTGGTGCTTATTAAAACGTCTGAATCAGAGGTTGTTGGTGACGGATATCAAAAATTAATGCTAAATGTGAAAGGAATTGGGTCAGGCTTTGTAGTTTCAAAAGATGGAGAAATAATGACAGCTTCTCACGTGGTTCAAACGGCTCAAAATATTATTGTAAAATTCTCAGATGGCGAAGAGATTTATGCAGAAGTAGTTAGCTCTTATCCGCCAGCAGATGTTGCTTTAATAAAATTAACTTCAGTAAAAAAAACACCTTTAAAAGTGGTTAAATTAAGCAACTCAGATAATGTTAAAGTGGGCGATCAAATTTTTGTGATTGGAGCGCCTTTTGGTTTAGGGAATTCGCTATCGGTTGGCTATGTTGGGGGAAGATATATTAATAAAATAGATGGAGGTTTTGTAATGGCAGAAGTTATTCAAACAGATGCAGCTATAAACGAAGGAAGCTCAGGAGCGCCTATGTTTAATTTAAAGGGTGAAGTAGTTGGTATTTCGAGTTTTATATTAAGCAATTCAAAAGGATTTCAAGGTTTAGGTTTTGCCACAACATCAAATGTTGCAAAAAATATATTATTAGATGAGCGTTCCGTTTGGACAGGGATTGATGCGCATTTGATTACAGGTACACTAGCTAGAATTTTAAATATACCTCAAGAAGGTGGTGTTTTAGTGCAAAAAGCAGCTAAATTTTCATTAGGTGATATGATGGGGATAGAAGGGGGAACTTCTAGAATTTATTTTGAAAGTGGTGAGCTAATTGTTGGTGGAGATATTATACTTTCTATTGAGCATATAGCTTTGACAAATCAAGAAAATTTACATAAAGCTTGGCAACTTATTCAAAATTTAAAGTCAGGAGATATTTTGCAATTTACAATCTTAAGAAATGGATCCGTTTTAAAAATTTCGAAAGTAATTCCTACATCAATTTTAAAATAATAAATAGCTTAAAAAATATACAGCATTATTGAAAATTCAAGTACTTATGGTACAAATTATAAAAACACTCGTTCCTATTCTTCCAAATAGAAAGTTTTCTATTCTTGAAATTTTGATATATATCGTGCTAATTTCAATAGTGCTCTACTTTGGGCAAACACTTTTTATTCCGCTTAGTTTTTCAATGCTCATTAGTTTTATTCTTTATCCATTATGCAATTGGATGGAAAAAAAAGGAATCAATAAAACCGTGAGCATTTTATTATCTGTTTCTACGTTATTTGTGCTATTTACGGGTATTGCCTATTTACTATTTTTACAAATTGATGGATTTTTACAGGAGTGGCAAGCATTTAAGACTAAGTTTTTAGAATTTTTGGTGCAATTGGATGCTTTTTTAGAAGAACATTATAGTATAAGCACGAATATCTTGTCTGAATTACCAAAAAAAATGATTAACAACTCTGGAACGCAAGTCTTTTATTCGCTAATTAACACTGCCTATTCAATTTCTATGACATTCTTTTTTCTGATTATTATTCCGGTTTTTTCGGTTTTTATACTTTATTATCGCCAAATGCTAACAAATGTGCTATATAATTTCTTCCCTTCAAATAAAAAAAATGACATTAGAGAAATCCTTACCGAAACAATTCATACCTATTATAATTTTGTAAAAGGGATGTTATTGGTTTATTTAATTGTGGGTATTTTAAATAGTATAGGATTAGCTATTATGGGCATTCCAAACCCCATTGCTTACGGGTTTATTGCTTCAATTCTTACATTTATTCCGTATGTTGGAATTATTATTTCCTCGCTTTTACCAATTGCAATTTCCTGGGTAACATTTGATTCTATGTGGTATCCATTGGGTATAATTTTGGTTTTCACCATTGTTCAAATATTGGAAGCAAACATTATATTTCCTTTAGTTGTAGGGAATCGTTTAAAATTAAATCCGTTAGTTATTATTATTGTAATTATTTCTGGTGGAATTTTATGGGGAACTGCAGGTTTAATTTTATTCATTCCGTTTATAAGCATTGTAAAATTAATTGCCGATCGCACAGAAAGTTTAAAATCCTTGTCCTTATTATTAGGCGAAAACTTTCAATCAAAAAAAATGAATAAAGTGAAAAGTAGTTCATTATAGAAGCTAATTGTATTTAGTTGTTTTTGAATGCTGTGCTCTGTAAAAATCGATAAAAATGATATAAATCAATTTATTTACTTCATAAAGAGTAAAATTATGATATCCATTATTTATTTATAAATGTATTGTCAATAAATTTATACAAGTGTTCAAATAATTATTCTTAATGATAAATTGGTTTTTTGTTATTAGTTGTGAAACATCTCTTTATATGATTTTTTGAAGTTAGGGTTCAATTTCATTTAATAAAACAAATATCTCAATTTTTTTAAGAAACAGTTAAGTTTTAGAAATTCTTAGAATAATTCCTATTTCAAATTTAAAATAATGAGTGGTTTAAAATTCAGTTCAATAGCTAAATATTTTTTAAAATGATTAAAGTAAAAAAACACGGAGTTATTTTAGAGAAAACAGCCACTAGTTTTGAAAATGAAGGCATTTTTAATCCTGCAATATACCAAGATAAGAATACGGTACATGTATTTTATAGAGCAGTTAGAAAGGGAAATTTTTCATGTATAGGCTATTGTAAATTAGACGGACCGCTAAAAGTAATAGAAAAGTTAAAGGAGCCTTTGCTTGTTCCTGAAACAAGTGAAGAGTTTAAAGGTATTGAAGATCCAAGAATAACAAAAATAGAAGACACCTATTATTTAACCTATACCGCTTATGATGGTATTAATGTTTTTGGAGCATACGCAACTTCAACAGATTTGAAAAATTTTGAAAAAAAAGGCATCATTACACCCAAATTTACTTTTGAAGAATATGCTGCATTGATAACAAAGAATTATGATCAAATAAAAAAAACACATTATTTGTTTTATGAACTTTTTTCTCGGTACAAAATTTCAGAATTAATGAAGGGTAAAATTTATGTTTGGGATAAAAATTTAGCTTTTTTTCCGAAGAGAATTCAAGGGAAATTTGCCGTATTACATAGGTTACACCCATCTATCCAGTTACTGTGTTTTAAAGACCCAAATGAGTTAACACACAGCTTTTGGGAAGAATATATTTCTAGTTTAGGAAAACATATTGTATTGCTACCAAAATTGAAACATGAAAATAGCCATATAGGTGCTGGTTGTCCTCCTATTGAAACAAAAAAAGGATGGTTAATTATATACCATGCAGCTCAAGCCACAACTAGAGGCTTAATTTACCATGCGTGTGCTGCTTTATTAGATATAAACAATCCTTTAAAAGTAATTGGAAGATTAAAAGAACCCTTATTTTCTCCTACGGAAGAGTATGAATTAAAAGGAAACGTAAACAATGTTGTTTTTCCTACTGGAACAGCACTTTTTAATGATGAACTTTATATTTATTATGGAGCAGCAGATAGTTGTGTAGCTGTAGCTTCTTTAAATTTAAATAGCCTATTGAATAAACTTTTAAAACAAGACTAATGAAACAAGAATCACTAAAAACAAAAATTGCTTTTGTTACTACATTTCCACCAACGCAATGTGGTATTGCTACATTTACAAAAGACCTTATTTCGGCCATAAATAATTCATTTAACAAAACATTAAACTGTGTTATTTGTGAAATTGGTACAAAGACAAAAAAAACGGATGTAGTGGAGTTTACATTGAATCCCAATATTAAAGAAGAATATAAATTAGTTGCTGAAGAAATTAATGAAAATAGTGCAATTAAAATTGTGCATATTCAACATGAATTTGGGTTGTTTGGTGGTTCTTACGGAAACTATTTAATTACATTTTTAGAAACCATAAATAAACCGGTCACTTTTACATTTCACAGTGTAATACCTAAGCCCAATAACGAATTAAAATTGTTGGTAAACACATTAGTATCCAATTCAAATTTGGTATTTGTAATGACAAAACAATCTCAAAAAATATTAATGGAAGATTATGGTATTCAAAAGAATTTAATAATATATATACCGCACGGGACACATATTGTGAATTACCAGAACACGCACGAAGTAAAAAAACAATTCAATTTAGAAAACCGTACTATACTTTCAACTTTTGGTCTTTTAAGTCATGGTAAAAGTATTGAAACAGCCTTAAAGGCGTTACCTGATATTGTAGCGCATACACCCAATGTTTTGTATTTAATACTTGGTAAAACACACCCAAATTCTATTAAAAATAATACCGATACATATCGCAACTATTTAGAAGAGTTGGTTGAAGAATTACACCTTAAAAACCATGTACGCTTTATTGATAAGTATCTTGAAATTAATGAGTTGTTGGATTATTTGAAAGCAACAGATCTATATTTATTCACCTCAAAAGACCCAAACCAAGCCGTTAGCGGAACGTTTTCTTACGCTATGAGTTGTGCCTGTCCAATTGTAGCAACAGCAATACCACATACTAAAGAAGTACTTACAGAAGATGCAGGTTTATTGGTAGCTATTGAAAATCATGAACAATTAGCCCAAGCCACCAAAAAGTTACTGTCAAATAAAGATTTACTGCAATCTATGGCAATTTCGGCATTTCAAAAAACAAGAGAATCTTCATGGGAGAATGTTGCAATAAAACATGTGAACGCTTACAACAAATTGATTGATAAAAAAAGAGCCATAAAATACAATTATCCTCCAATAAAATTGAATCATCTTAAAAAAATGACGACGGAGTTGGGGATTATTCAATTTTGTAAAATTTCTCAACCAGATCACTCGTCAGGTTATACGTTAGATGATAACGCTCGTGCCTTAATAGCAATGAGTTTGCATTATAAATTATTTCATAAAAAGGAAGATTTACAGCTTATAAATACGTATTTAAATTTTATACTACGTTGTCAAAAACCATCAGGTACGTTTATAAATTATATTGATGAAAACAATTTTGAACATATTAAAAATAGCTATATAAATCTAGAAGATTCCAATGCAAGAGCTGTTTGGGCACTTGGAAAGGTAATTTCGTTGAAAGATTATTTACCTGAATATATTACAGATAAGGCGATTATTTGCTTTATGGATAGTTTGCCGTGGGTAAAGAATATTTTATCTCCTAGAGCCATTGGTTTTGCAATTAAAGGATTGTATTTGTATTATTCAGTTACTAAACAGCCAGAAATTATATATGTTATTGAAAAATTAGCAACTAATTTAATCTCAAATTATGATTTAACTGAAACCAAGAATTGGAAATGGTTTGAAAATTATTTAACCTATGCCAATAGTGTTTTACCAGAGGCTATGTTGTATGCCTATTTAGTTACGGGAAAATCAAACTATAAAAGTGTAGCCATTGATTCCTTTGATTTTTTATTGTCTAAGCTATTTGTTAAGAATCAGTTCAAAGTGATTTCAAATAATGGATGGTTTCATAAAGGAATAGCATCTAATATGTACGGAGAACAACCTATTGATGTTTCTTACACCATACAAACATTAGAGTTGTTTTACAAAACAACAAAAGATATTACGTATAAAAATTTGCAAAAAAAAGCGTTTAATTGGTTTTTAGGAAAGAACCATTTAAATCAAACCATGTACAATCCATTAACCGGAGGATGTTATGATGGGTTAGAGAAAACGCATGTAAATTTAAATCAAGGAGCAGAATCAACGATTTGTTATCTTATTGCGCGACTTATCATGGAAAAAGAAACTGTTATAAAGCCAAAATATAGTAGAAATAGACGGGTAGTAAAACAATTTGAAATTGAAAATAATTTTTAAAAAAGAGTTTTTAAAAATTAAACAGTTAAACCCAATCGTTTTATAAACTGAGCCAATAATAAAGACCCAAATCCAAATAATATAATGGTAGTTAATTTGTGGGTTGTTAATGGCGAAAGAGAAAGTGCAATTGCAACTGGAGGTGTAAAATAAGCAATGGAGGTTAATACAATGCATACTACAATTGCAACCCAAATCCATATATTTGAAGTTACTTCATTCTTAAAAAATGAGACATGACGTTTAGGTAAATTAAAAACATTTAGTAATTGAGCAAAAATTAAGGTAAAAAAAGCCATATTATTAATCTCATTGGTTGGTAATTTTAGGATATAATTTGAATATAATGTTATGCCTAAAACACTTGCAGTTACACACAATCCATAAATAATGGTGGCATTCCATAATTTAGCAGTCATAATAGGCTCATTAGGCAGTCTTGGAGGTTTTTTCATAAGATCTTTTTCACCTTTACCTAGTCCTAATGCCAAGGCAGGAAAGATATCGGTAATTAGGTTTAAAAATAATATTTGTAAAGGCAATAGCGGAGAAGGTAAATTCAACAATGCGGCAATACCTACTGAAATAATTTCGGCCAAATTACTAGATAATAAGTAAACTACAAACTGACGAATATTTTGAAAAATAGCCCTTCCTTGGTGTATGGAAAGTTCTATAGATGTAAACTTATCATCCTTTAAAATAACATCTGCTGATGCTCTTGCCGCTTCTGTACCTCTTATACCCATGGCAATTCCTATGTCTGCTTTTTTTAAAGCGGGAACATCGTTTACACCGTCTCCAATCATTCCTACTATAGCATTGTTTTCTTGAAAAAGCGAAATAATTTCTAATTTTTGTTTTGGTATAACCCTTGCAAATACCACCGTATTTAATAATGCTTCTTTTTGTTTTTTAGAAAGTTGATCAATAGTTGAAAAATCTTTTCCTAAGGTTACAGATCCTTTTACAATAGGAGTTGGTAATAAGCCTATTTCTTGTGCAATTTTTTTAGCTGTCCCAGGATGATCTCCAGTCATCATAACAACACGAATTCCTGCATTTTTATAGGTAGTAATTGTAGCTTTCACATCTTTTCTTGCAGGATCTATAAAACCAATAATTCCAATAAAAGTAAGCTGTTGTAAAAAGTTTTCATACGCTGGAATTGTGTCTAAATCTTTATAAGCAAAGGCTAATACTCTTAACCCTTTCGAAGCTAAATTATCAACCTTTTTTATCCATTCTTCTTTATTGTTAAAAGGAATTAGTTCACCATTTTTAATAATTGTATCGCAGCAGGCAGCAATGCTTTCAAAGGCTCCTTTCGCATATATTTTAAATTTTGTATTGTATTGGTTTACCGTCGCCATCATTTTACGTTCTGTATCAAAAGCAATTTCCATTTTTTCGGGATATTTTTGCTGAATAAGTAGGGGTTTGTAACCTATAAATTCAGCAAAATCAATTAAAGCTAAATCAATGGCATCGCCGTGTTTGTGTTCATTAGAGAGCAGCACGTCATTGCATAAAATACCCGCGAGTATCATTTCTTCATATTCCTTTGTTTTTTTTTCTTCAATGTTGAAATTTTTTTTATTGAAATTGTTTTCAAATACAAGTGCATGTACCTTCATTTTATCTTCAGTAAGCGTTCCTGTTTTATCTGTGCAAATTAGAGTGGTTGCTCCCAACGTTTGAACAGCTTCTAATTTTTTAATAATCACTTGCTTTTTAGAGAGCCTTAACATGCCTTGTGCAAGGGCAATTGTAGCTACAATAGGCAAACCTTCAGGAATGGAAGCTACGGCCAAAGCAATCCCAGTTTGGAGCATTAAAATAAAATTATTTCCTCTAAAATATCCAGTTATTATAATAAGAATGGTTAAAATAAGGGTTAATAAAATAAGGTGTTTACTTAAATTATTTAACTTTTTTTCTAAGGGTGTTTGTCTTTTTTTTGAACTAATTCCTAATTGTTGAATTTTACCAAGTTGGGTGTTTTTTCCGGTTGCTATAACAATTGCTTTGGCCATTCCTTTAGTTACTAAAGTACCTCTAAAAACCATATTATTCAATTCAGAAATAGGGGTATTGGGTGGTAATACAGCTATTTTTTTTTCAATAGGGAAACTTTCACCAGTTAAAACAGCTTCTTTTACAGTTAAGTTTTCGGAATAAATTAAACGTGCATCAGCAGTAACTACATCTCCAGCTTCCAAAATAACAATATCTCCAGGAACAAGCAATGAAGACTTCAAATGTAGCAAGGTACCATCTCGTAAAACTTTTGTGATTGATTGCCCCATTTTTTGAAGCGTTTCTAAAGAACGTAACGCTTGTAATTCCATAAAAAAACCAATCGCAACAGTAATTATTATCACAATAATAATGGCAATTCCTTCTAGCCAATCTCTAAAAACCAACGCCAAGAACGCTGCAATTAATAGAATGTATATAATAGGATTCAAAAGCTGCTCAAAAAGAATAGTAAAAGGGCTTTTTGATTTTTCTTCAGGTAATTTGTTTTTGCCAAATAGATTAATTCGTGCTTTTACCTGTTTGGCTGTTAAACCTAAAGTTAAATCACTTTCTAATTGTTTAACAACTTCTGAAGGTATTAAAGTTTGCGGATTTTGAATTATTTTTTGAGATGCTAATGCCATTTAAGTTTGATGAATGAATGTCAGTTTAAATGATTAAGGTATCGCTAACAGTCGGTTTAATAAATGATGGTCATCAGTTGAATGTGTTAAATGTTTTTTTACGAAATATATTTATTTTTTAAAAACACTAGCATTAAGGTTAAAATAGTGCCTGTTTTAAAGGCGCTATACTTTAACATTTTAATTCAAAACGGATTTTTAAATGAATTTTTTGAATAAAAACGGTAGACTTGATGTGTATCATTTTGTCTTTTTTATATAGTAGTTAATTTTACAATGATTAAAAGTTATAATGTTTAATTTAAATTTTTTTATTATGAAAAGTGATAGTGCAATTAAAGAAGATGTTCTTGATGAATTAATGTGGCAACCAAATATTGATGAGACTCAAATTGGAGTTATTGTTGAAAATAGTGTAGTAACACTAACAGGAATTGTTGATAGTTATTCTAAAAAACTAGCCGCTGAAAAAGCTGTAAAAAATGTAAAAGGTGTTAAAGCCGTAGCTGATGATATTGAGGTTAAATATGGTGCAGCATACAAAAAAACGGATAAGGAAATAGCCAAAGCAGCTGTAAATGCTTTAAAATGGAACGCATCTGTACCTGAAGACAAAGTTACTATTGAGGTACGTGATGGTTGGGTTTATTTATCAGGAGAACTTAAATGGTTTTACCAAAAAGAAGCAGCAGTAAAATCAATTGAAGCTTTATTAGGTGTTAAAAAAGTAGTAAATAATATTACGTTAAAACAAGCTATAGAACCTACCGAAATTAAATCTAAAATAACCAAAGCATTTGAACGTTTGGCAGATATAGATGCCAAAAATATTCAGGTTAATGTTGAAGGTCATACAGTGAAATTAAAAGGAAAAGTTCACTCGTATGTTGAAAAAGATGAAGCTAAAAAAACAGCCTATGCAGCACCAGGTGTTTATGAAGTTGAAAACGAGATTGAAGTAGTGTTATAACTTCAGTTTTATACAAAAAAAAAGCGAGACTGTTTAATTTATTTTTTCAGTCTCGTTTTTTTGAAAAATGAATTTTAATAGTTATTGAACCAATAAAAATAAACTCATGAATATTATTTCATGGAATATCAATGGAATTAGGGCAATTACTAAAAGTAACTTTTACGATTGGGTGTTAAAACTTAATCCAGATATTTTATGCCTGCAGGAAACAAAAGCAACAAATGAGCAAACAATTCAATTATTAAAAGCTTTTGAAAACTTCAATATTTTTTCTAATTCAGCTGATAAAAAAGGGTATTCAGGCACTGCTTTACTAAGTAGAATAAAACCAACAGTAGTAACAAGGTCTAATGAGTTTATGAAAATAGACACAGAAGGAAGAGCTATTTGTGCGGAGTTTTCAAACTTTTTTTTAATAAATGTATATACTCCAAATTCTGGACTAAAATTGAAAAGACTTGATTATAGAAAAACATGGGATTCGGATTTTTTAAAGTATATAACGCGCTTAAAAAAACAAAAACCGGTACTTATTTGTGGTGATTTAAATGTAGCCCATCAGGCAATTGATTTAAAAAATGATAAGGCAAACTATAATAAAATTGCAGGATATACTCAAGTTGAAATTGATGGGATAAAAAATGTTTTAAATAGTGGTTTAGTGGATTCTTTTAGGCATTTATATCCTCATAAAATAGCATATACCTTCTGGAATTATCGATTCAATGCAAGAGCTAACAATAGTGGTTGGCGTATAGATTATATTTTAGTTGACGATGTTTTAAAGAATCGAATAAAAGAAGCTAGCATATTTTCTGAAGTTCTAGGATCAGACCATTGTCCAATAGGTATAGAACTAGATTTACCTTTTGTTTAAATAAAAATATCGAGGTTTTTAGCCTCGATATTTTAATTCGTTTTCATAAAACAATAAATTCCCTTCTAAAGAAATTACGAAATTTCAATTACTTTTGGTTTTTGTTTTTTTGCTTCTTCTTTTTTAGCTAAACTAAATCTTAAGATTCCATTGTCGTATTTTGCTTTTATTTTTTCATCAGCAATGCTATCAGGTAATTGTAAAGATCTTTCAAAAGATGTGGCGCTAAACTCTTTACGAGTATAATTTTCACCTTTTTTTTCTTTGGTTTCTTCTTTCTTTGCTGAAATATTTAAACAACCATCGTCAATGGTAACTTCAAAATCTTTCTTATTGTATCCAGGAGCGGCCAATTCAATTTCAAACTCATCTTTTGTTTCTTTGATATTCAAAGCAGGTTCATTCATTTTTTTTAACCAAAGTTTATCGTTGAATAAATTGTTTGTGTTAAAATCTAAAAAATCTGGTGTAAGCAAATTTTCTAACGGACTTTTTCTAAATTTTACTAGTGACATAATTATATATTTTAAATTAAACTTATTATTTACTCAAATGTATTTCTAATATCAATTTCTCGAAATGATTTCCCTCAATTTCAAGGGAATTAATAAATGATTTTTTTCACGAAATACAATGGTAAGTTTAAGTACTGTTTTTAGAATTGGGCACAAAAAAAACAGGAAGCCTTAGCTTCCTGTTTTCTAAAGGGTTTAATATGTTAACAATAGCTACGTAATTTCTTATGTTATTCTTAACTTAATAAAACTGAAATTAGTTTTTGTAATTATTAAATACCTTAACCCTTCATTTCAATCTCCATCGTTTTTCAAGAATGAAGATTTAATTTTTTAGAAACAGGAAGCCTAAACTTCCTGTTTCCTGAAGCATTTACAGCTTTTTAATACTTTCAAACAATTTCAATATCAAGTTATTTCTAAAATAATATTAAAACCATTTTGCCATACCAAATGCTTTTA
>CBDUAL010000036.1:0-15605 GCA_965365125.1 uncultured Lutibacter sp. | reverse complement strand
CCTATATTAGAACGGAAACCTCTCAAAACATTATCGATGAAATAGGATTGTTTGTAGGGGGTCCCCTCTTAATTACTGCAGTTATTTTTTTCTTTTTTTTTCGCTCTTTTCGAGCCACTTTTATTACCCTTTTGGTTGTTACCATTGGTGTTACATGGGCTTTTGGTTTTATTGGATTATTTAGGTATGAAATTTCCGTATTAATGGCCCTAATTCCGCCATTAATTATTGTGATTGGAGTTCCAAATGCCATATTTTTAATCAACAAATACCAACAAGAAGTAAAAAAACACGGAAACCAAGCAAAATCGTTACAACGCGTAATTTCAAAAATTGGAAACGCAACTTTAATGACTAACATTACAACCGCCTCTGGTTTTGCAACGTTTATTTTTACTAAAAGTCAATTGTTAAGAGAGTTTGGTATTATTGCTTCCATAAACATTTTAGCAATATTTGTTTTAGCCTTATTAATAATTCCAATTATATATAGTTTTCTTGCACTTCCGAAGGAAAAACACCTTAAACATTTAGAAAGAAGATGGATTGACGGTATTGTGAATTGGATGGAATATGTTGTAAGGCACCATAGAGTTACTGTTTACGCAACCACCATTGTTTTAATTATTGTAAGTATGATTGGTATTTATATGATTAAAGTATCTGGAAGCTTAATTGAAGACATGCCTAAAGGCAAACAATTTTATAAAGATATTGTGTTTTTTGAAGAAGAATTTGGAGGAATAATGCCCCTTGAAATTATAATTGACACCAAACAAGATAAAGGCGTTATGAAACTTTCCACCTTAAAAAAGATGGAAAAAATTGATGAAACCATTGAAGAAATTCCCGAATTATCAAAACCTATATCTGTTTTAAATATTGTTAAATATTCCAAACAAGCTTTCTATAGCGGAAAACCAAAATATTATCAATTACCTAATAATCAAGAAAAAAACTGGATTTTATCTTATGCTAAAAATTCTACATCAAATATAAAATTGATGGATAATTTTGTAGATTCTACTGGTCGTTACGCCCGTATTACTACATTTATGAAAGATATTGGTACCGATAAAATGCAAGTTATTGAAGACCGTTTACAGCAAAAACTTGACAAAGAATTTCCGAAAGATAAATACAATACTACTATGACAGGGAAAGCGTTAGTTTTCTTAAAGGGTACTAACTTTTTAGTAAACAACTTGGTTGTTTCTCTTTCATTAGCAATTTTATTAATTGCCTTTTTTATGGCCTTTATGTTTCGTTCGTTTCGAATGATTGTTATCTCATTAATTCCAAATATATTTCCACTATTAATTACCGCAGGTTTAATGGGCTATTTAGGCATTCCTATAAAACCTTCCACCATCTTAGTTTTTAGTATTGCTTTTGGTATTTCAGTAGATGATACCATTCACTTTTTAGCCAAATACCGTCAAGAATTAATTGCCAATAACTGGAGAATTAAACCTTCAGTATATGCTGCATTAAGAGAAACTGGTGTAAGTATGTTTTATACTTCCATCGTATTATTTTTTGGGTTTTTAGTATTTACTGTTTCAAGCTTTGGAGGTACAATAGCATTAGGAGGTTTAGTTTCTGTAACGCTTTTATTTGCAATGGTATCCAATTTACTGCTATTACCCGCTTTATTACTTTCATTAGAAAGAAGTATTGCAAATAAAGAAACGTTAAAAGAGCCTGTGCTTGATATTTTAACACCTGAAGATCAAAATGGAGATAAATAACTCTTAATTTTAACACCAAACCTTCATTTAGGTTTCTATCTTTCATTAGTTCATGTATATTTGTATTGCTTAAATTTTACAATATGATTAAAAGTAATGTAGCTGATCTTTTAGGTTCAGATAAATTTTTACAAGAAATAACCTTAAACGGATGGGTAAGAACTTTTAGAGCAAACAGATTTATTGCTTTAAATGACGGTTCTACCATTAATAATATACAATGTGTTGTAGACTTTGAAAAGATGGATGAAGCTACTTTAAAACGTATTACAACAGGAGCTGCAATTTCTGTAAAAGGTACTTTAGAAGAAAGCTTAGGAAAAGGTCAAAAAGTTGAAGTTAAAGTTACTTCACTTAAAATATTAGGAGATTCAAACCCTGATGAATACCCAATTCAACCTAAAAAACATAGTTTTGAATTTTTACGTGAAAATGCACATTTAAGAATTAGAACCAATACGTTTGGTGCTGTTATGAGATTGCGCTCAGCATTGTCTTTTGCGGTACATAAATATTTTACAGAAAACGGATTTTACAATTTCCACGCCCCAATTATTACAGGATCAGATGCAGAAGGAGCTGGCGAAATGTTTAATGTTTCAACATTAGATCCTCTTAATCCTCCAAAAAAGGAAGACGGAACTATTGATTATTCTCAAAATTTCTTCGGAAAAGAAACAAATTTAACGGTATCTGGGCAATTAGAAGCTGAAACGTATGCAATGGCCTTAGGTAAAGTATATACTTTTGGGCCAACATTTAGAGCCGAAAACTCAAATACCACACGTCATTTAGCTGAATTTTGGATGATTGAACCTGAGGTTGCATTTAACAATTTAGATGACAATATGGATTTGGCTGAAGATTTTATAAAATCGGTTATTTCTTATGTGCTTACAAATTGTAAAGATGATATTGCTTTTTTAAATGACAGATTAATACAAGAAGACAAAGGAAAACCTGCCATAGAACGCAGTGAAATGACATTAATTGAACGTTTAAACTTTATTGTTGAAAACAATTTTAAACGTGTTAGTTATACAGAAGCAATTGATATTTTAAGAAATTGTAAACCAAATAAAAAGAAAAAATTTCAATACCTTATAAACGAATGGGGTGCCGACTTACAAAGTGAGCACGAACGCTTTTTGGTTGAAAAACACTTTAAATGTCCTGTAATTTTATTTGATTACCCTGCAAATATCAAAGCATTTTATATGCGTTTAAATGAAGATGGGAAAACGGTAAGAGCAATGGATGTATTGTTTCCCGGTATTGGTGAAATTGTTGGTGGTAGCCAACGTGAAGAACGTTTAGACGTACTTCAACAAAAAATAAAAGAATTAAATATTGATGAAAAGGAATTGTGGTGGTATTTAGATACGCGAAAATTTGGTACGGCCGTGCATAGCGGGTTTGGATTAGGTTTTGAACGTTTGGTACAATTTACAACAGGTATGGGGAATATTAGGGATGTAATTCCATATCCTAGAACACCTCAAAATGCAGAATTTTAAACAATAAATTTGAAAAACATATTGCTACTGTAATATGTTTTTTTTGTATTTTTATAAAAAGCTATTGCAAATAGTATATGTTAAAACAAAGTCTAAATTTTAAATTATTACAAAAATTATCTCCACAACAAATTCAGTTGATGAAGTTAATTCAACTGCCTACACAGGCATTTGAACAAAAATTAAAACAAGAACTAGAAGAAAACCCCGCATTAGAAAGCGGAAAAGAAAGCACTGATGAATATCAAAGTTCTGAAGATGATTATGATGATACAGGAAATGAAAACATTAATACTGAAGATATTAACATAGACGAATATTTAAGTGACGATGAAATTCCTAGCTACAAAACACAAGCTAACAATTATTCTGTTGATGATGAAGAAAAGCAAATTCCGTACGCATCAGGAACTTCATTCACACAAACGCTAAAAAATCAAATAAATACTTACAGACTCACCGAAGAAGAAGAGTTAATTACAGATTTTTTAATTGGAAGTATTGATGAAAGTGGTTATTTACGACGTGATTTGTTAGATGTATTGGATGATTTAGCTTTTACACAGAACATTTTCACCAATATTGAAGAACTTGAGCGCCTACTTAAATTAGTACAGCATCTAGATCCTGCCGGCGTTGGTGCTCGAGATTTAAAAGAATGTCTTATCCTTCAATTAAAGCGAAAAAAGGAGAAGAAAAGTGTTCTTTTAGCTATTGACATTTTAGAAAACTCTTTCGATCATTTTGTAAAAAAACATTACGACAAACTATTACTTAAATTTCACATTTCAGAAGATGAGTTAAAAGATGCTATCAAAGAAATTGAAAAATTAAATCCTAAACCAGGTGGTTCATTTGTTGGAAATAATAAAATTGCAGAGCAAATTGTACCCGATTTTACCATAAGAATTGTTGAAGGTGAACTCGAACTTACTTTAAACGCTAGAAACGCTCCAGAACTACATATTTCAAATGAGTATCATAATTTATTAAAGGGATATAAAGACTCAAAAGATAAAACCAAATCTCAAAAAGATGCAGTAATGTTTATTAAACAAAAATTAGATGCTGCAAAATGGTTTATTGATGCTATAGTTCAACGTCAACAAACTTTATTGTTGAATATGAACGCTATTATGGAACATCAAAAAGAATACTTTTTAACAGGTGATGAACGTAAGTTAAAACCAATGATTTTAAAAGACATTGCTGATGTTATCCAAATGGATGTTTCTACAGTATCAAGGGTTGCTAGCAGTAAATACGTAACAACTCCTTATGGAACAAAATTAATTAAAGATTTTTTCTCGGAATCTATGAAAAATGTTCAGGGAGAAGATGTTTCAACAAAAGAAATTAAAAATATATTAGCTACCGTAATTAAAGAAGAAAGCAAAAGAAAACCTTTGACTGATGATAAATTATCTTTAATATTAAAGGAAAAAGGATACCCTATTGCAAGAAGAACTGTAGCAAAATATAGAGAACAATTAGATATCCCCGTTGCTAGATTAAGAAAAGAAATTTAGCAAAATCACCCTTAAAAACGCTATGAAATTTTCAAAATTTGTCTCTTACTTTTTTCACCCTATTAATTTTTCTATTATAGGTGCTGTAATTTACTTTTTGTTTGTTCCAAAATATATTTTCAAAGAACAAGAATATATAATTTTAGTAGTAATTTTTATTGGAACTTATATTTTTCCGATACTACTACTATATTTAATGAAGCAATTCAAATTAATAAACAGCTATCATTTAAATACAATTGAAGAACGAAAATTCCCAACCCTATTATTTATCTCAATTTCTATTTTTATTGGTCAATGGCTCTATAAAACATCTGTGGTAAATTTATTAGCCCTTTACTATATTGGATTTGGACTTTGCTTAATAACTACCTATATATTGCTTAATTATAACAAAAAAATAAGTTTACATACAGCAGCAATTGGTGGTTTTATAGGTTTTTCACTATTTTTTAGTTATCACTATAAGGTTAATTTAATACTGTTATTCGTAGGTTTTTTTATTTTAAGTGGTATTATAGCAACCGCGAGATTAGAATTAAAGGCACACAGTATGTCTGAAGTGATTTTGGGATATGTTTTAGGTATAGCAACACAACTCTTAACATACGCCGCTTATTTAAAGTATATAGAATTTCAAGCCTAAACTAAAATCTTTCAAATTTAAATTTATATTATCTACAGTAACATTGTTAAATAAAGGGTTCAATCCGTAATAAACAAAAACATTCCAAGATCCATATCCTGCTGAAAGAATTAAGCCATATTGAAATTTATCAAGTTCTGATATGTTTTTTAATTCAATAGTTTCATCTTCAAACATAAAAATCGATTTTGAGTGAAAAAGATAAGAGAGTTTAACACCTCCATATATTCTCCAAAACCTATAATCTGAAGCTGTAGAAGTTCGCCAACGAAATTCAATAGGCATTTCAACTAAATGTGTTTTAAACCTAGAAATTTCATACAATTTTTTTGGTTCCTTAACATTCAATAAAAAACTACTACTGTATGAATTATATCTGTAACCCAAACCTACACCCAATCCAACATTTCGCCTTTCATTAAATGGCATGTCATATATATATCCTAATGAAAAACCTCCGGAAAAAAGGGAACTCCTATCCGAATCTGGTTTATTATTAAGTAAATTATAACTTAATGCAACGTATATATGATCCTCTCTATAACGAGCGTCAATGGTGTCATTCTCTACTTGTGCACTTAAACTAAAAACACAAATAAGAAAAATAAGAGTTAACCATAGTTTTTTCATATAAACAAATATACTTTATTATACCAAAAATGGCAATCAAATAAATTTGATTGCCATTTAATTTTTCAGAAACTATTAAAAATTAATAATTACTCTTTAAGTCACTTCCTTTAGTTGTAGAAAAACTAACTTTTAAAGCATTAATATCTCTTAATTGTTCTTTAATATCTAAAATTGTACCAACACTTGCTTCTTTATCGGCTTTAATAGAGGTTGTCATATATTTAACTTCTTCTTCTTTTCTTAAAGCTCTTTCAGAAAATATAAAGCTTGGTACATCATTCACGTCAATAATTTTATCATTCACCTGAATTTTATCACCACCAATTCTTTTATCTTTTGATTTACCTACATAAATAGTACTCACCAAACTTTTCATTTCTAACTTCTTTACTTCCGTAGCTTGTGGAAGTGTAGGTTTAGCGATTAACAAATCAGTTTCCCTCATTGTAGTTGACACCATGAAAAAGAATAATAACATAAATACAATATCAGGTAAAGATGCTGTAGAAATGGCTGGTAAACCTTTTTTCTTCTTTTTAAACTTACTCATATCGTAATACTATTTTAATGGTTCTGGTTCAGAGATAATTTGAGGATAACTATCCTTCAAAAAATCAATTTTTTCTTTAACAGCAGCACTTCCACTATCCTTATAATCTTTTAATAAATCATTATAAGTTCTATCATATTTTTGCAAAGCTAATTTGTTTCTCAACTCATTATATGCAGACTCAATTTCATTTTGAATTGAAACGTACATTCCATAAGTTGTTCCTCTATCACTTTGCAAAGAGATAATAGCTTTAGATGGATGATCTGATGAAGCTGGATCTTTAGCTCCTTGACAATAATCACAAGGTACACCTGGTTGGTCATCTTTAGGAGCACTAACACCACCGCCATTATCAATAAAAGCCATTGCTATTTCTTTAATATCTGCTACTTGAACAAAATCTGTACCTTCAATCAAAATTTGATTGGTACGGTTTACAGTAATGTCTAGTACATTTTTTTCTTTAATGGTTACTTCAGGAGTATCTTCTGATTTTTCAGGTAATTTACGAGAAATACCCGAGTCAACATCCATGGTAGTTGTTACTAAGAAAAATATTAAAAGCAAGAACGCAATGTCTGCCATTGATCCTGCATTAATCTCCGCATTTTCTCTTCTTGCCATAGTTATCTTATTTTACAAGTCCTTTAACAAAGTCTAATAGAACAAATACTAAACCAATTGCTCCTAATATAAAACTATAGTTAATTAATGTACTCACCCATTTTGAAACACTTCCAGCTTCTCCTTCTGGTAAAATATTCCCAATACCATCAGTAACAGCTCCATCAGAGGCTAAAACATAAGATACTACTAAAAGTACTACCATTACACCAATACCTAACAATGATGTTTTTAAAACTTCTGGATTTTTAATTAAATTCCAAATTGAGAATACAACAGATATTACTGCTGTTGCTATTAAAATAAATGTAGCAAAACTAATAAATGGTGAAACTATGCTAGCCTGCAAGTCTGCACTTTCTACTATAGGATCATCTCCTTCCATAACAATTCTAATGAAAAAATAGAAGGCTACAAACCCTATAATTCCAGCTATAATTGTTAATATTCCTGATAATTTCTTATTCATCGTCCTAATTATTTTTTGTATCTAACTAATAGATCTACAAGTGAAATTGAAGCATCTTCCATATTGTTAACAATACTATCTACTTTAGAAATAATATAGTTATAAAAAATTTGAAGAATAATTGCTACTACTAAACCAAATACAGTAGTTAATAATGCCACTTTAATACCTCCAGCAACAACCGTTGGAGAAATATCCCCTGCAGCTTGAATAGAGTCAAATGCACTAATCATACCAATTACAGTTCCCATGAAACCAAGCATTGGTGCTAATGCAATAAATAATGATAACCAAGAGATGTTTTTCTCTAATAATCCCATTTGAACTCCACCGTATCCAACAACCGCTTTTTCAGCTGCTTCAACACCTTCATCCATTCTATCTAAACCTTGGTAAAAGATAGAAGCTACAGGTCCTTTTGTATTTCTACAAACTTCTTTAGCTGCTTCAACACCACCTGAATTTAAAGCTTCATCAACTTTAGCTACTAATTTCTTAGTATTAGTTGTAGCCATATTAAGATAGATAATTCTTTCAATAGCGATTGCCAAACCTAAAATTAAGGCTACCAATACAATCCCCATAAAGAAAGGTCCACCTTCAATAAAACGTTGTTTTAATTCCTGGTGAAATGTTTTTGCTTCAGTTGCGTCGGCAACTTGTTCAGTTTTTGCTGCATCTTGTGCAATTGCTTTAGGTGCTGCTCCAAATAACAATAATCCTGTAATTGCAAGGATAGTAAATACTCTTTTCATCGTGTAATAGTTAATTTATTAATTTTTTACTGGTTAAATATATATATTATAATTTTCACAAAACAAACAATCCCAGCGAAGAGAAAGATTTTATTGTCTTTGACTCAGACATAACTCAACGTATTTGTTATGATTTGCGAATCGCAAGTAACAAAAAATTGTTGAATTCTGAAAATTTTAAGTGGACTAAAACTCAAATTTTTGATTTTTTAAAATTATCTAATATATCATCTATAATTATTCCTAAAATTGTTAATTATTTCAATATATTTTAAATTTTCATTTATTTATTATCATAAACTAAATTAATCAACTGTAATTTCACCACGTAACGAAGTTTCAAAAATTAATTTAAATTCACTTTTCGGAGTATTTTGTCCTATCAAGCACATGAGTTTAGCTAAAGCTGATTCTGTTGTACTATCTTTCCCGCTAATTACTCCCATTTTTTCAAGCATGATACTTGTTTCATAATGCCCCATAATAACACCCCCACCTGCACATTGTGAAACATTTACTATGTGTATTCCTGAATTTATTGCCTGTTCTAATACATCTAAAAACCATTTTTCTGAAGGCGCATTTCCAGATCCAAAAGTTTCCAAAACAACTCCTTTTAGATTTTTTATTTTCAAAACACTTTCAACAACTTGTTTTCTAATTCCTGGGAATATTTTAAGTATTACAATGTTGGTATCTAAACACTTTTTAGTAATTAACTTCTTACCCGTTATACGGCTAATAAAATTATTTTTAAAAAACTTTAAGTGAACACCGCTCTCTGCTAAAGGTGGAAAATTAAACGACGCAAATGCCTGAAAGTGTTCTGCATTCATTTTTTTTGTTCTATTGGCTCTGTATAATTTATATTCAAAATACAAACACACTTCTGATATTAGCGGAATGCCATTTTCATTTGCAGCAGCAATTTCAATTGAAGTAATTAAATTTTCTTTAGCGTCTGTTCTTAAATCTCCAATTGGTAATTGCGATCCTGTAAAAATAATTGGCTTTGAAAGGTTTTCAATCATAAAGCTAATTGCTGAAGATGTGTATGACATGGTATCAGAACCATGTAAAACTACAAACCCATCAAAGTCGTAATATTTTTTTTCAATGATATCAACTAATACCACCCATTTTTCTGGATTCATATTAGAAGAATCTATAGGTTCTTCAAAAGAAACCGTTTCAATTGAACAATTTAAATGGTTTAATTCAGGAATATGATTCAATAATTTATCAAAATTAAATGCTTTCAAGGCTCCTGTTTTAAAATCTTTAACCATTCCAATTGTACCCCCTGTATAAATTAAAAGTATGTGTGGTTTTTTTGTCATTTTGTCTGAAACTTAAAATTGGAATAATTTATGCTATATGCTAGGGAAACAAAAATACAGTATTAAAAAAAGATATATATGGAATTTTATATTTTAATTGGTGTTATATCACTTGTAAGTTGGCTGGTGAGTCAACGTTTAAAGAATAAGTTTACATACTATTCAAAAATTAGATTGCAAAATGGTTTAAGCGGAAGAGAAATTGCTCAAAAAATGTTAGCAGATAATGGTATTTATGATGTAAAGGTAATTTCAACACCTGGACAATTAACAGACCACTACAATCCTATTAATAAAACAGTAAATTTGAGCGAGTCTGTCTATAACCTAGCAAACGCTTCAGCCGCTGCTGTTGCCGCGCATGAATGTGGTCATGCGGTACAACACGCAACTGCTTATGAATGGTTAACCATGCGATCTAAGTTAGTTCCTGTTGTGGGCATTTCTTCAAAGTTTTCGCAATGGTTGGTAATTGGAGGTTTAATATTAGGTGCCGCATCTGGAAATACGGGTATTGGCTTTACAATTGCAGTTATTGGATTAGGAATGATGGCTATTGCAACCTTATTTAGTTTTGTAACCTTACCTGTTGAATATGATGCAAGTAATAGAGCTTTAGCTTGGTTAAAAACAAACAATATGCTTACCAATAGTGAGCAAGATGGTGCTAAAGATGCATTAAAATGGGCTGCTCGAACTTATTTAGTTGCCGCTCTATCTTCTTTAGCTATGCTATTATATTGGGGGTTAAGAGTTCTTGGCAATAGAGATTAATATCTTAATAGAGGCTGTTTAAAAGTCATAAATCCGTTATTCTGAAATCTAAGGTTAAGCAAAGCTATTCAAGTTCAGGTTAACGAAAAACTTACTTTTCAAACGAACTCTTTTACTTATAACTTTATTTGACGGTTTATATGCTGATCTAAAGATATAAATGTTTCTGTTTTTGAAATGCCTTTTATTTGTTGAATTTTATCATTCAACAGGCTTAATAAATGTTCATTATTTTTACAAAGTATTTTTATCAAAATCGCCCAGTTTCCTGTTGTATAATGACTTTCAACTACCTCTGAAATTTCGTTTAATCGTTTAATTACTTCTGAATATTTACTTGCTGTGTCTAAATGAACTCCAACAAAAGCTAGTGTTTCATAACCTAAAACTTTAGGATTAATCATAAATTTAGAACCTGAAACTAAACCAGAAGCCTCTAACTTTCGTAACCTTTGATGAATTGCCGCTCCTGAAATACCAATTTCTCGAGCAATACTTAAAATAGGAGTTCTAGCATCATTTATTAAATGTTTCAAAATAACCTTATCAATACCATCAATACGCAACTCTTTTTCTTTCATCTCATTAAATTTGAAAGTAAATATAAAAAATAAAGGATATGATTTCTCATATCCTTTATTTTTTGTTCTAATTTAAAAGTTTATTATTCTTTGTCTGGTTGAATAACAAAATCTTCCATAAATTTAGTTGTATAATTACCTGCTAAATAATCTGGATGCTGCATTAATTGGCGGTGAAACGGAATTGTTGTTTTCACACCTTCAATCACAAATTCATCTAGAGCTCTTTTCATTTTAGCAATAGCTTCTTCTCGTGTTTGTGCCGTGGTAATTAATTTAGCGATCATTGAATCGTAATTTGGCGGAATTGAGTAACCTGCATACACATGCGTATCAACTCTAATTCCATGACCCCCTGGAATATGCAATGTTGTAATTTTCCCTGGTGAAGGCCTAAAATCATTAAAAGGATCTTCAGCATTAATTCTACACTCAATAGAATGTAATTTCGGCAAGTAATTTTTACCCGTAATAGGAATTCCTGAAGCTACTTTAATTTGTTCATAAATTAAATCGTAGTCAATAACTTGCTCTGTAATTGGATGTTCAACTTGAATACGCGTATTCATCTCCATAAAATAGAAATTCTTATGCTTATCAACTAAAAACTCAACAGTACCAGCACCCTCATAAGCAATATATTCAGCAGCTTTTACCGCAGCTTCTCCCATTTTTTTTCTTAATTGAGTAGTCATAAATGGAGAAGGCGCTTCTTCTGTTAACTTTTGATGACGACGTTGAACAGAGCAATCTCTTTCTGATAAATGACACGCTTTACCAAATGAATCTCCAATAATTTGAATTTCAATATGACGTGGTTCTTCAATTAATTTCTCCATATACATTCCGTCATTTCCAAAACAAGCAAACGCTTCTTGACGGGCAGCATCCCAAAGTTCTTTTAGGTCTTCTTTTTTCCAAACAGCTCGCATTCCTTTACCACCACCACCTGCAGTAGCTTTCAACATAACAGGGTACCCCATTTCGTCTGCAAGAACTTCAGTTTCTTCAAAAGTTTCTAATAAACCCTCAGATCCTGGAATTGTAGGTACACCTGCAGCTTTCATAGTAGCACGGGCAGATGCTTTATCTCCCATTCTACTAATCATTTCGGCAGAAGCTCCAATAAATTTTATACCGTGTTCTTCACATAATTTTGAGAATTTAGCATTTTCGGCTAAAAATCCATAACCAGGATGAATTGCGTCAGCATTTGTAATTTCAGCTGCGGCTAAAATTGCTGACATTTTTAAATAGGAATCAGTACTTGGTGGTGGACCTATACATACTGCTTCATCAGCAAAACGTACATGTAAACTTTCAGCATCAGCAGTAGAATAAACCGCCACAGTTTTTATTCCAATTTCCTTACAAGTTCTAATAATTCGTAAAGCTATCTCCCCTCTATTGGCAATCAATATTTTTTTAAACATACTTTTTTGATGTTAAAAATTCAACGTTATTTATTTCACCCATGGCTGATTGAAATAATTAAATTGAATTTGGGTTAAACTTTACGATGGATCTACTAAATACAATGGCTGACCAAACTCAACTGGCGTTCCATGTTCTACTAATACTTTTACTATTTTACCAGAAACTTCAGATTCTATTTCATTAAATAGTTTCATTGCTTCAACAATACAAACAACAGTATCTTCACTTACCATATCACCTACTTCAACAAAAACTGGTTTGTCTGGCGATGGTTTTCTATAAAAAGTACCAATAATTGGAGATGTTATTTCTATATATTTTGAAGTTTCATCAGTTGCAACAGGAGCTGAACTTGGAGCTTCAGTAGCTGAAGCAGGAGCAGCTGCTGCCATAGGAATTTGTTGCATTCCCATTGGTGCTTGTTGCAAAATAGTAGTTTCTGTTTTTTCAGATCCAGTTTTAATGGTGATTTTAATATCTTCCATTTCTAACTTTACTTCACTTGCGCCAGATTTGGCAACGAATTTTATCAGGTTTTGAATATCCTTTAATTCCATATTCATTTGGTTTTGGTTGTTAATATTTTATGAATTATATGCCCATTTTAGATAAATAGACCCCCATGTGAATCCACCTCCAAATGCTGCAAAAATTATTTTATCTCCTTTTTTAAGTACTTTTTCATAGTCAGCAATAAGCAATGGTAAAGTAGCTGAAGTTGTATTTCCGTATTTTTGGATATTCATCATTACCTTTGAACTATCTAACTTAATTCTATTCGCTGTAGCTTCAATAATACGCTTATTTGCTTGATGCGCTGCTAGCCAAGAAATATCGTCTTTTTTCAAGTTATTTCTTACTAAAATTTTCTCTGCAACATCAGCCATATTAAAAACAGCATTTTTAAATACCGTTTTCCCTTCTTGATACACAAAATGCTCTCCTTTCTCAAAAGTGTCTTCTGAAATAGGATAAGCTGAACCTCCTGCTTTTGCTCCTAAAAACGTTCTTCCTGCACCATCACTTCTCAAATACTCATCTTGCACCCCTAATTCTTCTTCATTAGGCTCAAACAATACTGCTCCTGCACCATCTCCAAAAATTATACAGGTTGCTCTATCTGTATAATCAATCATAGATGAACATTTGTCTGCTCCTATTAACAATACTTTTTTGTATTTACCTGACTCAATATAACGAGCAGCAACAGACATCCCATATAAAAAACTAGAACAAGCTGCATCCATATCAAAGCCAAAAGCATTTATTGCTCCAATTTCAGAAGCTACATAAGCTGCAGTTGCTGCTGCTTGCATATCTGGCGTTGCTGTAGCAACTAATACCAATTCAATTTCTTTAGGATCTAAGCCTTTTTTATCAATTAATTCTTGGGCGGCTTTAATTGCCATGTATGAAGTTCCTTTTCCTTCTCCTTTAAGAATTCTTCGTTCCTTAATACCTGTTCTTGCTGTTACCCACTCATCATTAGTATCTACCATTTCTTCTAACATTTTATTTGTTAAAATATAGTCTGGAAGATATTTCCCAACGGCCGTTATCGCTGCAGTAATTTTTGCCATATTTATTCTTATCTTTTGATAAAAAAGAGAGCCAAAGAAATGAAAATTATTTTAATTTTTGACTTAAAATCGTTCTAAATTAACCATTTTGACTCTAAAAAACACAAAAAACCCTCAAAATGAGAGTTTTTTGTATATTTTTTACTTTTTTATATTACGCCTGAACTTCTTCAGAATCAATAACAATTTGTCCTCTGTAATATAATTTTCCTTCATGCCAGTGCGCTCTGTGATATAAGTGAGCTTCACCAGTTGTTGGATCAACAGCAACCTGAGGAGCTACTGCTTTGTAATGAGTTCTTCTTTTATCTCTTCTTGTTTTGGATATCTTTCTTTTAGGATGTGCCATTACTTTTATTTTTTTCTATTAGTATATTCTTTAATTTATTCCACCTAGGATCAATTTCCTTATCAGTGTTTTCTTCTTGTTGTTCTTCCTCTTGTTGTTCTTCAACTTTTATCTCAAACTCTTTTAACTTGTCTAAAACGTCTGATTCTAATGAACCATCAGCTACCCCAGGATGAATTCTTTTAATTGGAACTGATAAAATAATTTCCTCATAAATGTATTGTGCTACATTTATTTTAAATTCTGAATGGGGAATAATTAATAATTCTTCATTATCATTATTATATTCATTTCCAAATTTCACTATTAAATCTAAATTGGCATCAATTGGTTGGTGAAATAATTCACCCGTAACATCGCAATGCACTTCAACACAACCATTGCATTTAAAATTTAACTCAAACATTGTTGGTTTTTTCAAAAAAGATAAAACCACTTTTACGTTCGAATTGTAAAATTCTTCATAGTCAAAAAAATCAAAGAACTCGCTATCAATTTCATATTCAAATTGATGCATTCCATCTTTTAAACCCATAAAAGAAATATCAAACTCTTTTAAATCTTTCATTTAGAACTTCAATTTGAGCGTGCAAAGATATAAAATTTATATATATAAATAATAATTTATGTTTTGAAAAATTAATGTTTTTTGCATCACACCCTGGTTTTTAAAACGTTTTCAGTCAAAGTCTTATATTCTTCCCTCGTCCTAAAAATCTGAATTGCCTTAAAAACTGCTTCTCTGAATGAATTAATATTTGCAACATCTTTTCCTGCCAAATCGTATGCCGTTCCATGGTCTGGTGAAGTCCTGATTTTATCCAATCCAGCTGTAAAATTAACACCTTCCCCAAACGACAATGTTTTAAAGGGAATCAGCCCCTGATCGTGATACATCGCTAAAATAGCATCAAAGTTTTTAATTTTCAACCTGTTTATGACTTCTTCAGGATTTGTTTGCCCATTGATTTCTGCTATTACATTGTATGATTTTACAGAATCCACTACCCTGGTGTCAACAAACATCGAAATTTTACTATCCGGGACTTCCGTTAATAAATTGCTTA
>CBDUAL010000035.1:0-15857 GCA_965365125.1 uncultured Lutibacter sp. | reverse complement strand
TGTTAATAATGTTCTAACATACGGTTTAGATAGCTGGGGAGCTGCCAGTAACCCAAACAATGAGATGACAGAAAAAATTCAACCGCAATTAGATAAATTAAACTCTTTAATTAAATCAATTAACGATAGTAATATTATTGATGTTTTAAATAAAGCAGAACACATGTCTTCTTATATTGAACAATATTACCAAACCACTTTAAACCGCAGAGATTGGGCTGGATCAACAACAGCAGCTTTTGAACTTCATGTAAAAAAAATGACTGAATGGAGAAGTCAAATATTAAATACAATAATTGAAAAAATAAAAAATGGTGGTTATCCTGTAAGTTCACAAAACCAAATAGGTACATTCACAGCTCATAGAACTGAATATTTACCTTATGTTAAATCCGATAACACCACTTCTCAAAAAAATGACAATTGGGCAGCTTCAAAAGGTAAACCATTTACGTACAAGGTATATTCAATCAAAAATAAATCAACCACTTTAACCAACCCTAGTAAACCGCCATCAACAACCAAAACAATTAATACCAATAATTTATTTAAAGTCGCTGGTATTGGAGCTTTAGCTTGGTTTGTTGTTCCTAAATTTGAGAATAGTAATGAAATAAAGAAAAAGAAAATCAAACAAGAGCAACCGTAATTAGCAACCGTTTTACCAACCGAAACTTATACATTAAATTAGTACCGCTTTTTTTTAAGATAAACCCTTTTAAATAAATAAGGGGGGTTATCTTTTTAGGTTAAAGATGGTATTATATCATTCTTAATGTACTTCTCAGCAATATCTTTTGTCAACTTATCCGAATACCTATTATTTCTTAATAAAACTATACTAGATGTTTTAGATATTATATACTCAAACTCTTCTGGATTAAAATGACGCTTAACATATAAAAAATACATTCTATACCTAGTCGTATTTGCTATAGTTCCATCATCGTTAACATTTCCACTATCTAAATCTTGAAGTTCCGAGAGTTTTGGCGCACCCATAAAACCAAATGATGCATTGGTATTATTTTTAAGGATTTCATTAACTGCAATGTTTAATATCGTATTAAGCGTAAAAAATAAATTTTTACAACCATTTGTCGCTCGTTTTCTTTTTAGAAATTTTTTATCGTAAGTTAAAAAGTACTTATTCTGAGACAAACTATGCTTTTTCAAATAAAACTTTATAGCATAGACATTATGCTTATATTCAAAAACTTCAACAATAACATTGTCGTTAAAAATGTTTTTGAACCTATATAAATGCGCTTTATTATCAATACGGTTTTGTATACCTAAATCAATGTAGTTATAGTAATTCAATATTTCAAACCTTTTTTAAAGTAGGTTTAAATACTGATAAGCTGAAGATCGGTTATTGTTCACAACTTCAGCAGGAATAACATTAAATGTATGTTTAACTGACTTTCTCGAAACCAGACCAATTTTTTTAGCCAATTTACTTGATTTGATATTTTTAGATTTTGAGCCTTTCATAGTGGTAACCTGTAATAAATTATAGGCTGGGTTTTTATAATTAAAAACAATCCTGTATAAAACTAATAACTGGAAAACCAGAGATTCTTCGGTTATAAATTTCATACAATAATATATGCTAATTGTATAATGTTATGATGTTTATACGCGACAAAAGTACAAAATTAAACCAAAAACAATACTATGTTTATGTTAAAAAATGTATTATGCTTATGTTAAATTTTTGTTCTAACTAATTTCCTAAGCTCATACCTAGTATTAATTATAGATACATCTTTTAAACAAAACCCAACCCAACACCGTCACAAATACCGTCACAAATAAAATCGATAAAAATACAAAAGCCTTATAATCAATGGATTAAAAGGCTTTTTTAGCTTTAAAAGTGGTCCCACTTGGGCTCGAACCAAGGACCCTCTGATTATGAGTCAGATGCTCTAACCAGCTGAGCTATGGGACCTAAAACTGGGTGCAAAATTACTACTATTTTTTATATGAGCAATACTTTTGTTAACTTTTTACTAAATATTTCTTTATTAAATTTATTGTGTTTTATCAAACCAAACCTAACTTTCTAAGAGCGAATAATTAAGCCTGTAAATTGGAATTTAATTAGTTTCCAAAATTTTGCTTCAGCCAAACTTTTTGGGCTTCCCGTTTTAAAACTAAAAAAGCAACTTGCTCTATAGCATCTTGCAAACGCTCCGAAGCTAGCTTTATTAATGATTGCTCTGGAACATCAACCCTGTATAACAAATTCAAATAATCGTCGTAATTATTGGTTATTAAATTCATTAAAAATTCAATTAACAAACTCTTTAATTCTAATGAAGTTAACGTCTCTTGAAATTCAAAATCAATGTTAGACAGGTGTAAATCTTTATTTAATTGCTGAATTAACTGCACATATAAATCTACAGATTGAAGTTTCGTTAATAATTCAACACTATTATTTGCTTGCAACATTAAATGGATCTTTTCATTAAATCGAATCCAAAATTCCGTAGTGCAGCTTTCTTTTCTTCTGAAATAGCCAACTCCTTTAAAACATCAAATGCTTTATTAGAATATTTTTCAATTTCAGCTTTAGTAATTTCTTCAATGTTATTTACCTTAAATAAATTGGTAACCTCTGCAACTTTTTCTTTTGAAGTATCAATAGAATTATAAATTTCTAATAATCGTTGTTTATCTACTTCATTACAAACCTCCAATGCTTTTAAGTATAAAAACGTTTTTTTATTCTCTATAATATCCCCTCCTATTAGTTTTCCAAATGTTGCTTGATCTCCAAATGTATCTAAATAATCATCTTGTAACTGAAACGCTAACCCTAAATTCAATCCAAAATCATATATTTTTTCAGCTTCTTTTTCATCTACTCCAGCAATATCAGCGCCCATTTTCATAGCTGCAGCAACTAAAACAGATGTTTTATTAGTTATCATTGTTATATATTCTGGAATAGAAACATCGTTTCTAGTTTCAAAATCTATATCTAACTGCTGCCCTTCACAAACCTCTAAAGCTGTTTTATTAAACAACAGCATAAGCTTTTTATAAATAACTGGCTCATAATTTTCAAGGCATTTGTACGCCATAATCATCATTGCATCACCCGACAAGATTCCTGTATTTTCATTCCATTTTATATGAACGGTTTCTTTACCTCTTCTAATTGGGGCGCTATCCATAATATCATCATGAATTAATGTGAAATTATGAAATACTTCAATTGCTAAAGCAGCATCAAAAGCCTTTTTAGCATCACCTCCAAATAAATCACAGGTCATTATTGCTAAAACTGGTCGCAAACGCTTTCCTCCTAATTGTAAAATATAATGGATTGGTTCGTATAAATTTAAAGGCTCTTTAACCTCAATTTGTTGATTTAAATAAGATAAAAAATCTTTTTTATAAGTGTTAATGCTAATCATTCAATAAAATTTTATGTAAAAATACATCTTTCAACAAATATTATAAACAAATCGTAAAAATATAATATCATCAAACCATTAAACTGCGGAAACTTTTTTTGTTTCTAAAGTTTCCTTTCATATATTTGCAGCCAAAATCTTATAAAAAATTAGATTTCATGAAGGAAGTCATTTTAAAAAAAGCGGGAGACACATTTTTAAAACTTGGTTTTAAGAGTGTTACAATGGATGATATTGCTAATGAATTGGGTATTTCAAAAAAAACAATTTATAAATACTTTAAAAACAAAGCCCACTTAGTTGATGAAACAACGTTTTACATGCACGAAGCAATGCATAAAGAAGCCTTAAAAGTTTACAATATGGGCTATAATGCCATTCAAGAAAATTTTGAAGTTAATAAAGTTTTCAAAGGATTTATGCAAAATTTGGATGATTCTCCACTATATCAATTACAAAAATACTACCCTGAAACACATCAAAAAATAATGTCACAAGAATTCTGCATGTTTAAAGATTTCTTACTGAGCAATATTCAAAAAGGAATTAAAGAAGGTCTGTATAGAAAGGAAATAATGATAGATCAAGTTACAAAATTTTATTTTTCACTTATTATGAGTGTGCATGATTCAAATTTGTACACTTATAGCAAAAACACCATTAACAATCTAGAATTAAACGTATTAGAATACCATACAAGAGCAATTGCTACTGAAAAAGGAATACATATTTTAGAAGAACAATTAAAATTAAACAATATTTAAAAATGAAAAAATACCTCATCCTATTATTAGGTATCGCAACTATTCAACTAAATGCACAAGAAAGTTTGTCTTTGTCTCTTAACGAAGCTATTACCTATGCATTAGAAAATAGCTACGCTAGCATAAACGCTACTAGAGACCTTGAATTGTCAAAACAAAAAAACAAGGAGACCGTTGCCTTTGGATTGCCACAAATTAATGCTAACATTGATTACCAACACTGGATAAAACAACAAATCTCGTTAATTCCAGCTGAATTTGGCGGTGGAAATCCAGGCGATTTTGTTGAAGTTGTTTTTGGAACAAAAAATAGCTTAACAGCTTCAGCAACATTATCGCAAGTAATTTTTGACGGTTCGTATATTGTTGGTTTAAAATACCTTGACACTTACATGCAAATTTCAAGAGATTCCAAAGAAAAAACAGAACTAACAATTAGAGAAGCTGTTATTAACGCCTACGGAAATGTACTATTTACTGAAGAAGGAATTTCAATACTCAAAAAAAACGTTGAAACACTTGAAAAAAACTTAGCTGAAACCAATCAAATTTATTTAAATGGTTTTGCCGAAGAAGAAAGTGTAGAGCAACTTGAGTTAACATTAGCTTCGTTGAAAACAACATTAAATAAAAGTCAAAAGTTAAAAAACATCAATTACAAAATGTTTAATATTACTATTGGCGCCGATATAAACACCAACACCACTTTAACTGATAATTTAGACGAATTAACAAAAGAAAATATTCAATTTAGCTTACTATCAAACGATTTTAATATTGAAGATCATATTGATTTTAGAATTGCTGAAAATCAGGTGGAAGGAAAAGAAGCAGTAGTAGAATTAGAAAAAAGCAAAGCATTGCCAACTTTAAACTCTTTTGTAAACTTTGGTTATCAAGGCTACAGCGATACTTTTTCATTTCATGAAAGCAAGCAACAATGGTTTGACTCTTCTTTATTGGGCGTTAATTTAAGTGTTCCTATTTTTAGTGGTTTAGCAAGAAGTGCCAGAACCCAACAAGCAAAAGTTGAATACGACAAAGCAAAAACTAGTTTTGAAGAAACTAGTCAAAAAATATTATTAGAATTAGAAACTGCCAAGGTAACGTATCAATACTCTATTGAAGAATTTGAAACTTCTAAACAAAATTTAGCATTAGCTGAACGCATTGAAAAGAAACAAGAAATTAAATTTTTTGAAGGAATTTCAACAAGTTTCGACTTAACAACTGCACAAAACCAATTATACACAATGCAACAAAACTACTTGCAAGCAATGCTAAATGTAATTGCTGCAAAAGCTGGCTTAGACAAAGCATTAAACACACCTATAAACAACTAAAAAAATACAATAATGAAAAAAATATTAGCACTTATAGTAGTAATCACCTTGATTTCTTGTGGTGAAGAAGTGATTAAAAATAGTTCTTTACAAGATTTAAAGAATCAGAAATCTTTATTGGTAAGCAAAATTGATAGTTTAAACGCTCAATTAAAAACTGTTGAAAATCAGCTATTAAAATTAGATACTTCTAAAAAGCTACACGTTATAACCGTTTTACCGGTTAAAAATAAACTTTTTAAACATTACATTGAAATTCAAGGAGTCGTTCAGGCCGATAAAAATATTGAAATAAGACCCGAAATTGGTGGTACTGTAACAGCAATTTATGTTAAAGAAGGTCAACATGTTTCAAAAGGTCAAACCTTAATTCAGTTAGATGATATTACTATAAAAAATAGTATTTCCGAATTAACAACACAATTGAATTTAGCAAAAACTACGTTTGATCGTCAGGAACGCTTATGGAATCAAAAAATTGGTTCAGAAATGCAATACCTACAAGCAAAAGCGCAAAAAGAAAGTCTAGAAAATAACCTTGCTTCTTTAAAAACACAAGCTAAAAAAATGAAAATTAGCGCACCTTTCAGTGGAATTGTAGACAAAGTTTTCCCAAGGATTGGAGAATTAACAAGTCCGCAATCACCAATTGTACGTTTATTAAACTTAGACAATGTTTATATTGAAGCTGACGTAACTGAAACATATTTACCTGTTGTAAAAATAGGAACTGAAACTATTGTGAATTTCCCTTCAATAGGCAAAGAAATTGAATCTAAAATTGTACAACTAGGAAATTACATTAATCCAGACAATAGAAGTTTTAAGACCCGCATTAATATTTCTAACAAGGATAATACCATTAAACCTAACTTATTAGCTGATTTAAAAATTGTTGATTTCAAATCAGAAGGAATTGTAATTCCTTCAACTTTGGTTCAAAAAGATCAAAAAGGAAATGAATATGTTTTCACCTTAAAAGTTGAAAATAATGAAAATATAGTTGTTAAAAAACTAATTACTATTTCAAAAGAATACAATAACGAAGCATTTATTATGAATGGTTTGGAAGCTACTGATACACTTGTAAACAAAGGTGCTAGAATTGTGAAAGCCGGCGATATTGTTAAGGTAAACAACTAATTAAATCTGTAAACTAAATAGAACAGAATTATAATGAATAAAGAATTTAAAATATCCACGTGGTCTATTTATAATAAAATGACCGTTTTTGTGATAATTGCCATGATTTTGATGGCAGGTATCTTTTCATACATAAGTATGCCTAGAGAGGCTTTCCCTGAAATTGTTGTGCCTGAAATTTATGTTTCTACACCCTACCCAGGAAACTCCGCATTAGATATAGAAAAACTAATAACCAGACCTTTAGAAAAAGAAATTAATGGAATTTCTGGTGTTGATGAAATCATCTCCACTTCTATTGAAGGATTCTCATCAATTCAAGTGAAATTTGATTTTAGCATTACGCCAACAGAAGCTTTACGTAAAGTAAAAGATAAAGTTGACGCTGCAACCTCTGACAAAGATTTCCCAAAAGATTTACCTGCAGATCCAAACGTACAAGAGTTAAATTTTGCCGAATTAATGCCAATTATGAACATTAATTTATCTGGTGACTTTTCAATGGATCAATTAAAAGAGTATGGTGAATACTTAGAAGAAGAAATTGAAAAAGTTCCAGAAATTTCAAAAGTAGAAATTAGAGGAATACAAGATAAAGAAATTGAAATTAGTGTTGATTTATATAAGATGGAAACATCTCAAATAAACTTTAATGATATTGCCATGGCTATTCAAAACGAAAACATGACGGTATCTGGTGGAGATTTACTAGAAAATGGTATTAGAAGAAATGTACGCGTTATTGGTGAATTTAAATCAGCCAAAGAGATTGAGAATATTATTGTAAAACAAGAGAACAACAATATTGTTTACTTAAGAAATATAGCAATTGTCAGCTTTAAAGAACAAGAAAAAGAGAGTTTTGCCCGTGAATTTTCGCAGCCAGTTTTAATGCTAGATGTAACAAAACGTGGAGGTGAAAATTTAATCAATGCTTCAGAACAAATTGACGTTATTTTAGCAAAGTCAAAAGCCGAAATTTTTCCTGAAAACTTAAACATATCTAAAACAAACGACCAAACAAATGATACTAAAACAATGGTTGCTGACCTTGAAAACAGTATTATTTTAGGAATTATTTTAGTTGTATTGGTGCTGCTTTTCTTTCTTGGAATTAGAAATGCTTTATTTGTTGGTATCGCAATTCCATTATCCATGTTTATGTCCTTTATTGTATTAAGTGCTTTAGGTGTAACTTTAAATACAATGGTACTGTTCTCTTTAGTTATTGCATTAGGAATGCTAGTTGATAATGGTATTGTGGTTGTTGAAAATGTATACAGATTATTAGATGAAGGTTATTCAAAAATTGATGCTGCAAAATTTGGTGTTGGTGAAGTTGCAATGCCAATTATTGCTTCTACAGCAACAACTTTAGCTGCTTTTCTTCCACTTGCTTTTTGGCCAGGAATGATGGGTGAATTTATGCGTTATTTACCAATAACACTTATAATAGTATTAAGTTCATCTCTATTTGTTGCATTATTAATAAACCCAATGTTAACTTCTGTTTATATGAAAATAAAAGAAGATGAGGTTAACTTTAAACGTATTTTAATTTTTAGTAGTGTATTATTTACTGCTGGAGTTTTGTTAATTATTGGAGGACTATCAACAGATTCAAAATTTTTGAATGCTTTAGGTTTACTTTTAGCTTTAGCTGGACTATTACGCATTATAAACACTAAATTTTTAAGCCCAGCGACTCAATGGTTTCAAACCATATTTCTACCTAGACTTGAAGTTATTTACGAAAAAACTTTGGTGTATACTTTAAAAGGAAAAAGACCTAGATGGTTCTTTTTGGGGACATTTGGATTGTTATTATTTTCGTTTGTTTTGTTTGCCATTTTCCCACCAAAGGTATTATTCTTCCCTGAAACACCTCCAAAACAAGTATATGTTTATGTAGAGTACCCTATTGGGACAGATATTGAAGTTACCAATAAACTTTCTATTGATATTGAAAATAAAATTCAAGAATACTTAAAGAAATATGAAGCAAATGGTAAAAATCAAATCATTACTTCAGTAATTGGTCAGGTTGGCGAAGGAACAAGTGATCCAAACCAAGGGCAACAAGGAGGAACTACTCCAAACAAAGCGCGTATTACAGTAGATTTCGTAAAGTTTATTGAGCGTGGTAACGTAAATACAGATGATGTTTTAATTGAAATTAGACAATTACTTCAAAATTTCCCAGGGGTAAATATTACTGTTGACAGACCTTCAGACGGACCACCAACTGGAGCCCCAGTAAATATAGAAGTTTCTGGTGATGATTATGAAGAGTTATTGGCTACTTCAGAAAACATTAAACAATACATTAACGACGCTAATATTTTAGGTATTGAAGAGTTAAGTTTAGATGTTGAACAGGGAAAACCAGAATTACCGTTTATAATTGACAGACAAAAAGCTAGAAGGTTAAACATTTCTACTGGTCAAATTGGTGATGCAATTAGAACCTCCTTATTTGGTAAAGAAGTTTCAACTTTTAAAGATGGTGAAGATGATTACCCAATAAACATTCGTTTAATGGATAAATATAGATACAATAAAGAGACCCTTTTAAATCAAAAAATAACTTTTAGAAATGCCAGTAACGGTAAAATTGTTCAGGTTCCTATTTCTGCAGTAGCGCATTCTGAAACTTCATCAACATTTAGTGCGGTAAAACGTAAAGAATTAAATAGAGTTATTACTATATTTTCAAATGTTCTTGAAGGCTATAATGCAACTGAAATAAATGATCAAATTAAAAAGGTTATTGAGAACTATAACCTACCAAAAAATATCTCGGTTTCATTTACTGGTGAGCAAGAAAAACAAGCCGAAGAAATGGCCTTTTTAAGTAAAGCATTACTAATTGCTATTTTCTTAATCTTTTTAATTTTAGTTGGACAATTCAATTCAACCTCAACCCCAATAATTATCTCTTTATCTGTTCTTTTAAGTTTAATTGGTGTATTACTTGGATTGATAATTTTTAGAATGGAATTTGTAATTATGATGACGATGATTGGTATAATATCACTCGCAGGTATTGTTGTAAATAATGCCATTGTATTGATAGATTATACCAATTTAATTTTGATTCGTAAACGAGAAGAACAAGGCTTAGAAAAAGGTATTTTAACAAAAAAATTAATTTATGAAAGTATTGTTGAAGGTGGAAAAACACGTTTACGTCCTGTACTACTAACAGCTATTACAACCATTTTAGGATTGCTACCATTAGCCATTGGAATCAACATTAACTTTATGACTTTGTTTACAGAATTTGATCCACAATTTTATATTGGAGGTGAAAATGTAGCATTCTGGGGACCAATGTCTTGGACTATTATTTTTGGATTAACTTTTGCAACATTCTTAACATTGATAATTGTACCTATTATGTACTCATTATTGAATAATTTAAAATTTAGATTGAACAGAAAACAATAAAAGGTTGAAAATTAGGCTATCTAAAAAGTTAGTATTCAACAACTTTTTAGATAGCTTTTTATTATTTTTGAACAATATGCAACATCAAAAAACATATACTGTTCAAGAGGCAACTAGAGCTCTAGAAAACTACTGCGCCTACCAGGAGCGTTGCCATAAAGAAGTTGAGCAAAAATTATACGACTTAAAAATGATTCCTGAAGCTAAGGAGCATATTTTACTGCACCTAATGCAGCACAATTTTTTAAATGAAGAGCGTTATGCAAAATCTTTTGTAAGAGGGAAATTCACCATAAAAAAATGGGGCAAAATTAAAATTATCAATGAATTAAAATTCAGAAACATTTCGGCTTACAATATAAAAACAGCTTTAAAAGAAATTAATGAAGAAGATTATTACGCTACTTTAAAAGCAATTTCAATAAAAAAAGAAGCCCTCATAAAAGAATCTAATTCATTTAAAAAAAGAAATAAACTTTCTACTTTCTTAATTTCAAAAGGCTATGAAAGCGCATTGGTTTTTGAAGTTGTAAAAACACTTATTAAATAATATTTTCACTTTCTATATACTGATTTAAATCATTGCTCCAGAACTATTTTACTTCTAAATTTGAACAACTAATCAAACTACTACTATTATGAAAAAGACCTTTTTTATAGCTACGCTGTTACTTTTTACTTCAATAACATTTGCTCAAAAAACCAATTTACCTAAAACTGAAAAAAAAGGAAAATTAACCGAAGTTACTTTGTATTATGATAATGGCAAAATGATGCAACACGGATTTTACGCCAAATCTGGAAAATTACACGGAGGCTGGGAAAGTTACAATAATGATGGAACCAGAAAATGTGTTGCCTTTTACAACAATGGTGTAAAAGTAGGTACGTGGACTTATTGGGACAAAGGAATAAAAACCAACGTTGTTTACAACAACAATAAAATTATAAGTATCAAAAAAATAGATCCCGATTTAAAAAACTATAAAAACAACCACAACTAATGGTTGTATTTTTTTAAGTAAATAGAGTCTTTAACTTTATTAATTTTAATAACTTCATTCATATTATCATTGGGTACCGTTAAAGAAAGTACATAGTGCTCAATTTTCCATACAGCATTGGCTTTCTTTAAAACACCTGAACCTCTGCAAACACCCATCCAAGTAGCTAATAACTCATCAAACCAAGCTATTTTCCCTTCTTCATCTATATAAACATTTCTATCAATTGGGTTAAAACTCCAAGCCGAACCTTTATCAAAATATGGTTTTGAAAAATCTTTAAATTCTTGCAATCCCCAAATTTCAGTAGCATCAGTTCCTACAAAAACACTATTGTTGGTCATAGCAGTAAAATAAGCTTCAAAATTGGTTTCAGCAGCATTTTTATGCCAAGTGTTTAACACATTATTTACACTACTGGTTTCTTTAGCAACATCAACTTTGGCGGTAATTGGTTGTTTCCTTTCACAACTTATCAATAAAGCTAAAACAACAATTATTAGCATCCCTTTTTTCATAAGTTACTGTTTTGTTTTTGAAGATATTTTAGGCTTGTTTAAAGGTTTTTTAATTGTTTTTGAAGATATTCTAGGCTTCATTGTAACACTTTCTGTAGCTGAGTTCTCTTCTTCAATTTCAATAGGTTTTTCAGTATCAACGTCCAAAGCATTTTGTAATTCTATAGCTTTATAAATGGTATTAATTTTCGCATTTACCGATGCAAAAACGGCAATAATCTGACCTACTTCTTCACCTACCTCTTCATCTGTAATTGATGATATGGTAGCCATATCTGCCAACCTCAACGTTTCATTATGCAACACATTAAAACGTGCTATTACATTTAATTTATCTACAGTTTCTATCCTAATACTATCTTTCATTAATTCCACCAAGCTAGCCAATTCAGCAGATTTAGATAGTGCTTCTGAAACAGATATATTGTAATACGAAATTAATAACTCGTCAACATCGTTATATTCCTGCCAATTTTCAAAATCTTTTTTTGCCGCCGGAATCAACGTTTCAGAAATGGTATTTGTAATTCTGTTAGAATTTACTGCTAAAGAATCAATTACAGATTGATTGGCTTCTGTTCTCTTTGAATTACAAGAAAAACCAATTAATAAGATTAGGAATAAAAACGGATATAAATACTTCATTTTAAAACAACTTAACGCCAAAAATACTAATAATTATGTTGAATAATTAAAAAGAATGTGAATTTGATAAAAAACACTTCCATTCTAATTGAAATTTTATTTTCAGTATATTTACTACCCTACTAAATCAGCATAATTTTAATGAGTAAACGTATCTTAATTATTGGTGCCTGTGGTCAAATTGGAACTGAATTAACCCTAAAACTTCGTGATATTAATGGGGGAAATGCTGTAATTGCCTCAGATATTAGAGAAGGAAGTAAAGAATTAATGAAATCTGGACCTTTTGAATTGGTAAATGCCATGGATTACGATTCCATTTCAAAAATAATTGACACTTATGCAATTACTGAAGTTTACTTAATGGCTGCAATGCTTTCAGCAACAGGAGAGCGATTTCCTGCCAAAGCTTGGGAATTAAATATGACTTCATTGTTCAATGTTTTAAATTTAGCTAAAGAAGGAAAAATTAAAAAATTGTTTTGGCCAAGTTCAATTGCAGTATTTGGACCAACAACTCCAAAAGAAAATACCCCTCAAGAAACCGTTATGGAGCCTACAACAGTTTACGGCATTAGCAAACAAACAGGCGAGCGTTGGTGCGAATACTATCACAAAAAATATGGTGTTGATGTAAGAAGTATTAGATATCCCGGTATAATAAGTTGGAAAGCAAATCCGGGTGGTGGCACCACTGATTATGCTGTTGAAATATACCATAGCGCACTATTAATAGGTAAATACACTTCATTTTTAAAGAAAGAAACCAAATTACCTATGATGTATATGAACGATGCTATTGAAGCCACCATTGCAATTATGGATGCTGCACCAGAAACAATAAAAATACGTTCTTCGTATAATTTAGCGGCTATGAGTTTTACACCTGAAGAAATTGCCAAGGTCATTAAAAAATTTATTCCAGAATTTGAAATTTCATACAATGCAGATTTTAGACAGCCAATTGCTGATAGCTGGCCAAGTAGCATTAACGATAGCAGAGCTCGAAAAGATTGGGGTTGGCAACACAAATTTGACCTCGTTAAAATGAGTGAAAGTATGCTTCAAAACTTACACACAAAGTACAACGTATTATAGAGAGTAAAAAAGTTATTTTAAATAAAAATAGCTAGTTTTGTTTAAGGCAAAAATGTTTTTAGAAAACATAAAAATATCTGATATTCAATATTTTAATTTTTGGAAATTTTAATAAAGAACACTAAAACGTTTTAGTAATTTAACAGTTGTTTAATATATTATATGACATCTATCATATCTTTAAAATAAGGTATCCCTTAAATTTGTTGTTTCCATTTTAAAAGCATCAAAATCAGTCTTTTTTAAAGACATTCAAAAAATAAAATAATAGTAAAAATAAAAATTATAAAAATTATGAATATTTCACACATTGAACACATAGGAATTGCAGTTGAAAACTTAGAAGAATCAATTAAATACTATGAAGGCGTTTTAGGAATGAAATGCTACAGCATTGAAGAAGTTGTTGATCAAAAAGTAAAAACAGCTTTCTTTCAAGTTGGAGACACAAAAATTGAATTATTAGAAAGTACTTCTCCTGATGGACCAATTGGTAAATACATTGCTAAAAAAGGACAAGGAATTCACCATATTGCTTTTGCTGTTCCAGATGCTTCAGAAGCTTTAAAAACGGCTGAAGAAAGAGGTGTTCAACTAGTTGACAAAGTTTCTCGCCCTGGCGCTGAAGGTTTAAACATTGGTTTCTTGCACCCAAGATCTACCCAAGGGGTACTTACTGAACTTTGTTCAAAATAAAAATATAGCTACGCTAAAAACTAACACATGGGAAATCAAGATAAAATCAACGAGCTTATTGAAAAAAGAGCTAAAGCAAAACTAGGTGGCGGTGAAAAACGTATTGATTCTCAACATGCTAAAGGTAAATTAACTGCACGTGAGCGCATTGACATTCTTTTAGACGAAGATAGTTTTGAAGAATTTGACATGTTTGTAACCCACAGAACAAAATCATTTGGTTTAGATAAACAAATTTATCTTTCTGATGGTGTTGTAACGGGGCACGGAACAATTGACGGAAGAATTGTTTACCTTTTTGCACAAGATTTCACTGTTTTTGGCGGTTCATTATCTGAAACTTATGCATTAAAAATATGCAAAATAATGGATATGGCTATGAAAATTGGTGTTCCAGTAATTGGATTAAACGATTCTGGTGGGGCACGTATTCAAGAAGGAGTTAGATCTTTAGCCGGTTATGCTGAAATTTTCCAAAGAAACATCATGGCTTCAGGTGTAATTCCTCAAATATCTTCAATTTTAGGCCCGTGTGCTGGTGGTGCTGTTTATTCTCCTGCATTAACAGATTTCACTATAATGACTGAAAACACAAGTTATATGTTTGTTACAGGACCAAAAGTGGTGCAAACAGTAACTGGTGAAGTTGTAACAACTGAGCAATTAGGTGGTGCAAAAATTCATTCAACTAGATCTGGTGTTTCTCACTTTTTAGCTGAAAACGATGAAGAAAACCTATTATTAGTTCGTAAATTACTAAGTTACCTACCTTCAAACAATTTAGAAGATGCACCGGTAATTACATGTAATGATCCTATCGATAGGTTAGACGATGCTTTAAACGAAATAATTCCTGAAAACGCCAATCAACCTTATGATATTGTTGATGTAATTTCAATAATTGCCGATAACGGTGAGTTTACTGAAGTTCACAGAAACTATGCGCGGAATATTTGTGTAGGTTTTGCAAGATTTAATGGGCATCCAGTTGGTATTGTAGCAAACCAACCTAAATATTATGCAGGTGTTTTAGATATTGAAGCTTCAAGAAAAGCGGCTCGTTTTGTCCGTTTTTGTGACGCATTCAACATTCCAATTGTAACCTTGGTTGATGTACCAGGATTTTTACCAGGAACAGGTCAAGAATATGGAGGTATTATTTTACACGGGGCAAAACTATTGTTTGCTTATGGTGAAGCTACCGTACCAAAAGTAACTATTACCTTACGTAAATCATACGGTGGAGCGCACGATGTAATGAGTTGCAAACAGTTACGTGGCGATGTAAACTACGCTTGGCCAACTGCTGAAATTGCTGTAATGGGAGCTAAAGGTGCTGTTGAAGTTTTAGAAGGATCTAATATTAGAAAAATTGAAGATGCTGATGAAAAACAAGAGTATATCGACAAAAAAGAAGAAGAATACACACAAGCATTTGCAAACCCTTATGAGGCTGCAAAATACGGATTTATAGATGACGTAATTGAACCAAGAAATACGCGTTTTAGAATTATTAGAGCATTAGAATTACTTCAAAATAAAAAAGAAGTAAATCCGCCTAAGAAACATTCAAACATCCCATTATAATGAGTTTTATTCCATTAGTTTCAGATCAAATTAGCGAAGGATACGTTATATTGATAACAGGTTTGTTAATTGTTTTTGGATCTTTACTGATACTTTCTTTGTTTTTTAAATTTGGATTACCTGTAATGCTTTACGTATACAAAATAATCACAAAAAGAAAAGACAAAAAGATTTC
>CBDUAL010000034.1:0-16139 GCA_965365125.1 uncultured Lutibacter sp. | reverse complement strand
CAAGCCATACAACTACTGCACCAATAATGGGCACTGTACATGAAAATGAAACAATAGCCAAGGCCAATGCCATAAAAAAGATTCCAATAAATCCGCCTCTATCAGCTTGCGCATCAACTTTAGTTCCCCAAGAACTAGGCAAAGTAATTTCAAATGCTCCCAAGAACGAAACTGCAAAAACAATTAACAATAAAAAGAATATTACATTAAACCAAACATTAGTTGATAAAGCATTTAACGCATCAGCACCGAAAATTGCACTTACTAACGATCCCAATAACACGTAAATAACAACAATTGACAAGCCATAAATAACAGCATTTTTAATCCCTTGTGCTTTACTTTTACTTTGCTTTGTAAAAAAACTCACCGTCATAGGAATCATAGGAAAAACACACGGAGTTAACAACGCTGCAAATCCTGAAAAGAACGCAATAATAAAAATTCCCAACAAACTTCTATCAGAAGATTTCTTTTTTTCTTGTTTTACAACGGTATCGGTTTTTGCCTTATTATCGCTCGTTATAATTCCATTTTTTAAAATTGAAAACTCTAAATCAACAAAAGTTGGCGGTAAACAATTGGCATCGTCGCACACCATAAATTCAACTTCACCTACAATTTTTGCCCCTTTAGTATTCAATAATTTTATGCGTTGTTTAAACGTGGCACTGTTTTCAAAATATTTAATTTTCATATTAAAAACAGGATCGTCAACTGTATGCCCTTCTTCTTCGGAAGGCTTACCAATTAACTCAAAATCTTCTGAAGGTGTAAACGCAAAAGAAGTTGCAATTGGACCATCTTCGGGTACATTTTGAGAGTACAAATGCCAATTGGATTCTATGCTTGCATTTATGAGTAAATTGTATTCGGTATCTGAAATTTTTTCAGTTGAAGTTGACCATTTTACAGGTTCATGAATTTGTGCAGTACTTACCGTACTAATAACTACACTAAATAGCAGTAAAAATAAATTTTTCATAAAACTTATGTACATTTTAAAGTTGTCAAAATTAATCAATAATAGTCAATCAGTCGAATTTAATTCAAATACCCTCACTTGTGTTTTGTTAAAATTTTCACAATAAGGTCTTACTAACAATTAAATTACAACCAACAAATGAAACTAAATGGTGTACCATTCACAATAACCATTTTATAAAATAGGGTTTTACCTTACAAAATTCAGGCTGTTTCCATAAACATTTGGCTTTACACTAAAATAAGTTTGTAAGTATTTTTTTGAATGGTATTTCTTAATATATTTGGAGTATCTATAAAAATAAACATAACCCCAAAGACTTTTTTATAGCAAAAAAGGATTCATTTAAATGAATCCTTTTTCTTTTGCTTTCAATATTAATTCTCTATCGTCATTTTCTTTAACTTCAAAAAGTACTTTTAACTGTTTTTTTCTTTTTTCAAGCCCTGTCATAGACATTGGAATAATTGAAGGAAGATCTTTCATTTTTGTTCCAATTGACATTTCATACAACAATTGGCGATCAATTTTATCTAATTTATAATCGCTTGAAGATTGTTTTCTAAACAATTCTAGAACAGATCTACTATAATAAGGTGTATCTGCTAAAATTGACTGTATAGAGGTGACTAACTCGTTTTTATTTACATCATTTTTAATTAAAAAACCGTCAGGATTTACATTTTTTAAAATGACTTGAATACGGTAATTATCGTTAAATGTTGTAGCAATAATAATTTTGCATGTTGGTAAAACTTGCCTAATTTTCACTCCAATATCTTCACCTGACAAAAATTTACCATCAGACGAAGGCGGTAAGGATATGTCTAAAAACACAATATCAATACCGTTTGTTTTAGCAACCTTATTAATTTCTTCAATTGCATCATCGCAATTATTTACAATTGAAATATCAAACTCAACATTTTCATTTTCTGAGCTTATAAAATCAAAGGCACTTTTATAAGCATCAGCTATGATTGGATGATCATCAACTATTAATACGTTATAAATTTTACTCATAATTAGGTTTTTGTAATGGAGACGAAACAAATATAGTAGTTCCTTTGCTAATTTTAGAATTTATCTTGAAAATTCCATTAATATTATTTGTTCGTGAAACCATATTTTTTAGCCCAATTCCTTTTCGCTTATTTTTTAGGTTGAAACCGCGTCCATTATCCGTAATTTTTAAGTTGATATTGCTTTCTTCCAATTCAATACTTACAGTCACTTCTGTTGCATTGGCATATTTTATAATATTTTGCAACGCCTCTTGAATAATTCTGTAGTAATTAATTTTTATATCATCGCTAATATCATCCCAATGTATGTTACTATCAAAGTTAGTAGTATATTTAAATGAACTTAAATTACTTTTTCGCTGAATTAATTCTTCAATAATGGTGAAAAAATCTTCTTTTGAAGATAAAATTTCATTTTTAAGTTCATGTGAAATGGTTCTAATTTCTTTTTCAATATTTTGAAGTTCATCAATATACGACTGATGCTTTTCAATAGTCCCATCATCTCCTTTTATATCTAAAAAACCTAAACCTAAACGGGTTCCAAATATTTTACCCAACACACCATCATGTAAATCTGCAGAAATCCGATGCCGCTCTTTCATTCTTCCCTCCTCTAATTTAGATTGCTGTTTTAGCATTAAAGAGAAAATTTCTTGATTGGTTTTTTGCTGTTCCTGTTCAAAAACCAACTCTTTATTTTTTGCTGTTTGAACTCTTAAAAAATAAGCAATCGAAAGTATTGCAATTACAAAAAAAGCAACAATTGAAATTAAAATACGCTCTTCGGATAACTTTTCAGTTTCTTCAATATATTCATCCGTTTCAAATTTAATTCGTGTAAACTTATTTCTTATTTTTCTTTCTTCAATTTGAAGACTGTCATTTAAATGCACATATTCTGCTAAATAAATATTGGCCTTTTCTTTGTTTACTTTTGAAAGTAATAATAAAGTTTCTAATTTATCACGATTGTTATCTACCTGTTCGGCTAAATCATAAGCTTCAGTTGCTAATTGAAGAGCCTTTACCGTATCAAATTTAGCCGCATAAAACTCAGACAAATGACGGTTACTAGTTACAATACCCGAGATATTTTTAAGGCTATCTCTAATATTTAATGCATATTTAAATTCATTTTCAACATTGGTAGTATCTCCGCTTAAAAACCTGGTGTAGGCGATATTATCCTTTAGCCGTACATAAAAAAAGACATCACGAGCTTTTAGGTCATTATTATTTAAGGCTTTTTCAAAATTATCAATGGCAGATTCATAATTTTCTTGCTTTTGATATACCAAGCCAATATTACTTAAACTTCCCTCTTTATAATTCCTCTTATTTTCGACCTTTTCTAAATATTCCAATGCTTTGTTATGGTAATAAATAGAACGATCAAATTCTTCTAAATTATTATAAATAAGCCCTAAATAATTATAACACCTGTATAAATTTAAATTTCGACCTAGCTTTTTATAAATAGCAATGGCTTCAATCATAGAAATTTCACTTCCTGTATAATCTTTAATTCTTCCCTGAATAAATCCTAAATTATACAACATATTTGCTGTGTACAATTCATGATTCAAAAACTTAAAACTTTCGTACGCCTTATGAAAATGGTAATACGCACTATCAATCACTTCTTTTTCTTGATAATAAGATCCGTAATTCCAATGGGCGTCTCCTATTTTAAATGTATCCCGAAGCTTCACCGCCAAGTTGAGGTTTTCTAAATTTACTTTTTTAAATAAAGGGTCGTTGTTTAACAATTCTGCCTCTATCGCTATTTCTGAAAAATAATGACTTCTTAAAGAATCAGATGTTTTGGATTGTGCCGTTTCAAAAGCCTTTTCCAAGGCTTTTTTTCGTTCCTCTAAGGTTAATTTTCTGCTTTTTGATTGAGCTAACCAAATTTCTGTACTGTCTTTTTTGGAAGCAGCTACATTATTTTCTTCCACAGCTTTAGTACAACCTAAAATAACTAGGAGTCCTAATATAATATAGAAAAATTTTGAAGCAGGAACTATTTTCAACGTGATTGTATTTATAAAAAAGCCTTACATAATTATGCAAGGCTTGTTAGTTTTATAAAATAGCTATTGTATAATTTATTCTCTAGATCTAATTAGGTCGGCAGTACTTTCTTCTCCTATTGCTTGTACGTTTTCAACTGAGTACAATTCATCGTCTTCAGCAGTTGCAGTTGCAGAACAAGAAGTTAATAATGTTGCGAATAAAAAGAATGCGAAAATAAATTTGAATGTTTTCATAATAGTTAAGGATGTAAAATTATACAATATGTTTTTTAATTTGTTAAAATCGTTTCTAAAATTTAAACTGCTAAAATTTTTTATTTTTTTGCTAAAAATTGTTGCTTTGTTGTTTAAATCTGAAGCTAAATTAGGACATATTTTTAGGTGTAACTACCTATTATTGCATTCTTTAGTAAAAGCATACCGTTTATAAGTAAAAGCCTACTATTTGAAAGGAAGATTAATTTAAAGATTGGTAAGAATACTCAGAAAGTGCTTTATTCATACTTTCTATATTACTTATATAAGTCTTGGTAAAAGGTACTTCGTAATCATTTCGTTTTATAGTACAGGTAAATTTACCATATTGTATTCTCGAAACAAAATTTTTATTAATAATATAACTTTTATGAATTCTGTGGAAATTATTTGGAAGTATCTCTTCAAAAGTTTTAAGTGTTTTAAAAGCACTAATAATATTTCCGTCGTTCATATAAAAGTCGGTTGTATTATTATCAGCTTTCAAAAATAGTATTTCATCTGTTTTTAGGTATTGGTAATCTTTGTACGATTTTAAACAGATATTTTTTCTAGATCGCGCTGGAATTTTCTTCAATACTTTTAAAACTGACTTTCTTATTTCTAATTCAGACAAAGGACATAATAGAAAATCAAAGAAGCCATTTTTTATCACATCGTACACCAAATCTTTAGATGCTGAAATGGCAATAAAAACTGGAAAGTCATCATTAAACAAATTTAACTCTTGCGCAAATTTGAAGGGATTTTCAATTACATTGTCAATATTAAAAAAAACTAAATCGGGAGTTTCTTTTAAAATAATATTCATAGCTTCATTGTAATTACTAGAAACGCCAATACAGTTAAACTCATAATAATCTTCTAAAACATTTTTAATGCTTTGAATAGAATCTTGGTCGGTATCAATTATAAAATAGTTTCGCATAATATTAGAAGAAGACAAATATAGTTTTTCAAAAATACTAAAGTTTCATCAAAAAACTGTGGGGTTTATCCTCCCTTTTTTTACGGGTAAACCCACCAAAAACAAGTATATAATGACTAATTTTACTACTATTCTTTAAAAGAAATTATATTTTTTATACCATTTCATTAAAAACTTGAGAATTAAACAGTTAAATTATTTTACTCACTAATTACACAAGTACCGTTAATTAAATTATGAAAAAAGAAGATTCTAAATACAATAAAGCAACTAATAAAATGAATGACGAGACCTCTAATAGTGCTTCTGAGAATTTAAATAATTCTGAAAGCGCTCCAAAAACACAAAACAACTACCCAAGCGACATACAAAGTTTGTTTGAGCGTTTAGGGCTTATTTAATGTTTAATACCTCTTTTTCACTTTCCTGAAAAAACAGCAATTTCCTTTTGGACTTGCAATAAAAAAGAGGACAATTAGTTGAGAGATTTAAGCAGCTACATTTTGATTATACATTTCTATTTCAATCTTTTATAGTTTTATACCCTAATATAGAGTGTATTCTCCTTTTATTATACCAAGTTTCAATCCAACTAAAGAGTGATAATTCCGCTTGTGATCTAAGCTTGTGTCTATGTATATAAACCCATTCTACTTTTAGACTTTTAAAGAAACTTTCAGCTACGGCATTATCCCTGCAATTTCCTTTCCTACTCATACTTTGTTTGGCTAATCCATTATAATATTTTCAAGAATATCTGTAAAGACATAACTAGCATATTGTGAACCTTTGTCTGAATGAAAAATAAGTTTTTCTGTAATTCTATTGGTTTTAACGGTCATATCTCAGGCGGATATTATAGTTCCCTTAGTTGTTAAGTTATCACTCATAGACCACCCAACTATTTTTCTATTAAACAAATCTATAATTACCGTTAAATACATCCAGCCTTGCTTCGTTTCGATATAAGTGATATCTGAGACCCATACTTGATTTTTTCTAGAGATTTCAAAATTTTGATTTAAAATATTAGCAGCTACAGGGTATTTATGATTGCTATCTGTAGTTGCTTTAAATTTCCGCTTTCTTCTAGCAAATAATCCATTAGCCCTCATAATTCTGGCTACTCTTGGCTTTGAAATAAAATGCCCCAACTTTTCTAATGCTACTTTTATTCTTGGAGCACCATAGCTCTTAAAACTATCGTTAAAAATAGTAATAATGGTTGCTGAGAGTTTTTGATTATATAACCATAGTTTTGAAACACTAGCCTTTAACCAGTTATAATAACCACTTGTACTTACTTTTAATACTTTACACATCTTCTCAACTGAAAACTTAAATTTATGGTGTTTTATAAATCTAAATTTTTCTTGTCGCTCTTGGAGAAGATGCTCACTGCCTTTTTTAATATCTCATTTTCCTCTGAAACGTCTTTTAAATGACGCTTTAATAGTGCTATTTCTTTTTGTTCATCTGTTAATTTTGGCTTACCGCGACCTGGAAAACTGTTCTTTCCATAATCTTTTGACTCGCTTCTCCAACGATGTAATACCGAATAAGGAATATCCAATTCTTCGCATACCTGCTTGACACTTCCTTGCGCATAGCTTAATTCTACTGCTTTTTGCTTAAATGATGGACTGTAATTTCTGTGTTGTATTCTCATAATTCAAAGTTAAATTATGTAGCACTAAATCTCGCATCTTTATGTCCAAGCTAATATAGTAAGTCCATGAAAAAACATATTACTATTTAAAACTATGAGAAAAGGAATCAAATGAAGTCTTTAGCATTAAAACAAAAAATAATAAATATCAGCAAATTAGACACTTCACTTTTTCATATACGGGGACTACGTGGGGATTCTTAAAAATAAAAAAACCCTAACAGACTAATTTTAAGTCTATTAAGGTTTTTTAACCGTACCTCGAGTGGGAATCGAACCCACACTCCCGAAAGAACTGGATTTTGAATCCAGCGCGTCTACCAGTTCCGCCATCGAGGCATTTCTAAATTGGATTGCAAATTTATAATTTTTTTTCATCTAAAACACAAAAACTTTACTAAGTTGTTTAATTCCTACTTAAATAGTTTTAAATTTGCAGCCAACAAACAACAACACAAAGAAAATCTAACAATTAACACAACTAGAAAAAATGCAAAATAATCAATTAGCTCCTAAAATATTTGCTTGTAGACAAAGCAGAGTATTGGCTGAAAAAATCGCTGAAAATTACGGTCTTCCACTAGGAAATGTAATTATATCAAGTTTTAGCGATGGAGAATTTCAACCTGCCTTGGTTGAATCGGTAAGAGGAAGACGCGTATTTATTATCGGTTCTACTTTTCCTAATTCAGACAATTTAATGGAACTTCTGTTAATGTTAGACGCTGCTAAAAGAGCTTCTGCACGACATATTACAGCTGTTATTCCTTACTTTGGATACGCAAGACAAGATAGAAAAGACAGACCTCGTGTAGCAATTGGCGCTAAATTGGTTGCTAATTTAATTCAAGCTGCTGGTGCAACTAGAATCATGACTATGGATTTACACGCAGATCAAATTCAAGGATTTTTTGAAAAACCTGTTGATCACTTATACGCATCTACTGTATTTTTACCTTACATCAATAAATTAGGACTAGATAATATTACTGTAGCTTCACCTGATATGGGTGGATCTAAACGTGCCTATGCTTATTCTAGATATTTAGAAAGTGATGTAGTAATTTGCTATAAAGAACGTATCAAAGCTAACGAAATTGATTCTATGGAATTAATTGGAAACGTAAAAGGACGTAATGTAATTTTAGTTGACGATATGATTGATACAGGTGGTACACTTGCAAAAGCTGCTGACGTAATGATGGAAAAAGGAGCTATAAGTGTTCGCGCTATATGTACACATCCTATTTTATCAGGAAATGCTTATGATAAAATTGAGAATTCACAACTTACAGAATTAATTGTTACAGATACAATTCCTTTAAAAAGAGAGAGTTCTAAAATAAAAGTTGTATCTTGCGCGCCTTTGTTCGCAGATGTAATGCATAAGGTTCAAGATAACCGATCTATCAGCGGACAATTTTTAATGTAAATAATTAATAAATAGATAAATAAATGAAATCAATTACAATCAAAGGATCTCAAAGAGAAAGCGTGGGCAAAGTAAGTACTAAAGCCTTACGTAATGCTGGAAAGGTACCTTGCGTATTATACGGAGGGGATAAACCATTACACTTTTCAGCTGACGAAGTATCGTTCAAAAAATTAGTGTATACCGCTAACGTATATACCGCAACGATTGAAGTAGAAGGTGCTAAGTATCATGCAATTTTGCAAGATATTCAGTTTCACCCAGTTTCTGATAAAATTTTACACGTTGACTTTTACCAATTATTTGATGATAAATTGGTAACTATGAATATACCTGTAGTACTAGTAGGTACTTCTCCAGGTGTAATTAATGGTGGTTCTTTACGTTTTGCAATGCGTAAATTAAGTGTTAGAGCTTTACCTGCTGATTTACCTGATTTTATCAATGCTGATATTTCTAAATTAAAAATTGGAAGCAAATTAATCGTTTCTGAATTAGCAGATGATAAATTCTCAATTCTACACCCTGAAAATTCTGTAGTTGTTCAAGTTAGAACTTCTAGAAGTGCTGTTGCAACTGAAGAAGAAGAAGAAGGTGAAGAAGGAGAAGCAACTGAAGAAGCTGCTGCTGAATAATTCAACTTTAATAAAAGTATTTAAAAGCGTTGCATTTTTGCAACGCTTTTTCTTTTTAGTACTTTTGCAAAATGCAAATATTCGAATTTATTAAAAAAATATTCGTTTCAAAAAAAGAAGAAGAAACTACAGAACAGCTTATGAAAAAATTCTTAATTGTTGGTTTAGGAAATATTGGTGCAACATACAACGATACTCGTCATAATATTGGTTTTAAAATTTTAGATGAAATAGCCTCTAAAGAAGATGCTACATTTGAAAGTGAAAAACTAGGAAGCATTGCAAAATTCAGATTTAAAGGAAGAACCTTTATACTTTTAAAGCCTTCAACTTATATGAATTTAAGCGGAAAAGCAGTTAAATACTGGATGACTAAAGAAAATATTCCGCTAGAAAATGTATTGATTATTTGCGATGATTTAAACTTAAACTTTGGTGCTATTAGGGTAAAAGCCAAAGGAAGCGATGGAGGTCACAACGGTTTAAAAGACATAAATGCGGTGTTACAAACTCAAAAATACGCACGTTTTAGATTTGGTGTTGGAGATGAATTTTCTAAAGGTCGACAGGTAGATTATGTTTTAGGTAAATGGAATGAAGACGAATTTAAATTATTACCCGAACGCCTAGAAAAAGCATACGAACTTGTAAAATCATTTGGTACTGCTGGTTTAAATAATACAATGAATTCCTTCAACGGAAAATAAATTACAAATTATCACTCGCAAACCACTCAGCATGAGAAGTTCCTGTTTCTTGTAATTTTAACGAGTGTAATTGAATCGTTTTAGGCAAACGACTTTTTATTTTTTTTGCAAAATCTATCAACATCATTTCACTTGTTGGCTGATAATCAACTAAAATAACATTATGACCTCTTTTTTCAAGCTCTTCAGCTAACTCAACGTGAGGTGTGTTTTTATTAAATACGGTAGCGTGATCAAATTTATCTACAATTTCAGATAACACAATTTTCTTTAAATCGCCAAAATCTATCACCATTCCAAATTTCACATTCGATGTATCATTAATGGGCGTTCCAATCACAGTAACAGATAATTTATAGCTATGCCCGTGCACATTTTTACATTTTCCATCGTAGCCATATAATGCATGTCCTGTTTCAAAATCAAACTGCTTTGTTATTCTAATATTACTCATTTTTTCAATCTTAATTAATCAATTAATCGTCTAAATCTTTTCTATTTTTTGCCTTATGGTACATAAAATAAGCTAGAATTACAAGAACAACAAAAGGAAGATAGCTTGTTATATAATACGTTATTTGGTAATCTAAAGGAGCGTCTTTTAGCTTCTCCTCAATATCTATTTGTTGAATTAATGAAATAAAACCTGCCAACATGTGTTATTTTTTAAATTTTTGAAGTGCTTTTTTTGTTGCTTCGGAAACTACTAAGTTACCGCTAATTTCAGCACGTTTCTCTAACAATACATTCCAATCTTCTGTTCCTTCCCAAAAGGTCTTTTTTAAAGCTACTAACGCTTCTGAATTATATGTTGAAAGTTTTAAAGCTAAATTATCAACTTCCGTATCCATTTCATTTATGGAATTAAATACGCTTGCAAATAATCCTTTTTCTTTTGCCCAGTAAGCCGTTTTCCAACTAGTAGCATCTAAAGCTAATTCAGAAAATGCAGCAATACCTATTTTACGCGTTACAGCAGGTTCAATAACAAACGGTCCAATACCAATAGTTAATTCCGAAAGTTTTACAGCAGCTTGTTCAGTAGCAAAACAATAATCACAGGCAGCTGCTATACCAACACCACCACCAACTGCTTTTCCTTGCACGCGCCCAATAATTATTTTTGAACAGTTTCGCATGGCATTTAGTACGTTTGCAAAACCTAAAAAAAAATGTTTCCCTTCTTCAAAATCAGAAATAGCAACCAACTCATCAAAAGAAGCACCAGCACAAAAGGCTTTTTCTTTTTCACTTTTTAAAACAATTACATGAACTTCTGGATTTGAACTAAGCTCATTAAAAGCAGTTGCTAACCTAGCTAATAATTCACTTGGAAACGAATTACTAGCAGGGTGAAAAAACTCAACCGTTGCAATATTGTTTTGAATATATGTATATAAACTTCCGTTACTCATAAGAGTTCAAAGTTACGTGTTTTTATGCAAATATTTTCGTCTAAATTTTATCACCAAAATTCCAGATCGCAATAACATCCAAACCGTAAAAGCAATCCAAATGGCATATAACTTTAAGTCGAAATAATCTCCAATTAACAATGCAGGAATAAAACCTAAAAAAGTGGCTACAATTAATAAATTCCTTAGGGTAACTGCTTCTGCCAGCCCTTTAAAAATGCCATCAAAAACAAACGCAATTGCATTGATGGGCTGCATTAATAATACAATCCAAAAAATACTGTAAAACGATTGTAACACAAATGCATCTTTTGAAAATAGGAGTCCAATTTCTTTATAAAACAATGCACATATTGAAGCCAATAATATGGCAATAACAATTGCATACCGACTTAATTTAATACTTAGCCTCCACATTTTTTCATAATTTTTTTCTCCCAATAATTTTCCTGAAACAATGTTACCAACACTTGCATATCCATCAATAAAAAAAGCAAAAAACAACCAAATTTGAAAAGCAATGGTTTGTGCTGCAATATAATTTTGACCATATTTTGTTGCGTACGAATTAGCTAAATACAAAGCTACATTTAAAGACATTGCTCTAATAATAAGGTTGAAGCTAATCGCCAATAAATTTTTAATTTCCTTGTTGAATTTAAATGTAAATTTTAAATTAAAAGGTGTTTTATTCAACAATAATATAAGTGCTAAAACCGCCATTACTCCTTGCGCTATTACACTTGCCCAAGCGGCTCCTTTTACGTTCATAGGAGCTATAAATCCTTCAATTCCGTAAACCAATGCAAAGTCTAACCCAATATTTAAACTTGCTCCAACAATACTTATAACCATAGGCCAAAAAGTGTTTTGTAAGCCTCTAAAAACACCAAATACCGAAAACACAAATAGCGTTAAAGGAAAACCAATAGCTCTAATTTTGTAATAATCTACCGCATAATTTAAAATAAGTCCATCGGCATTGTACAACCTAAAAATTTGCTCGGTAAAAAAAATGGTTACTATATAAATAACAACACTTAAAAACAAATTAATAGCAATAATTTGCGCCGGTAAGGTTGCAATTTCATCTAATTTTTTAGCCCCTAAATACTTTGCAACAATTGCTGAAATTGCGGAACGTGTTTGAGCTAAAATCCAAACCAATGCCGAAATAAATGAGCCTGCAATTCCAACCGCAGCCAAAGCTTCCGTAGGATTTACCTGAATATTTCCAACAATTGCGGTATCAGTTATTGATAGTAAAGGTTCTGCTATTCCTGAAATAATGGCAGGAATGGCTAATTTATTTATTCCTTTAAAGGTGATGTTTGATTCTTTATACATTCATTATTTTTTCGAAACAATAAAAAGGATGCTCACTTTGCTTTGGAAAATAAATAGCATCCAATTGTATGTAATTTCTTTTTTTATAAAACTCTTGATTTCGTTTATTTTGACTAAAAGTGTCTAATCTAACTGAAACATAGTTGTTTTTAAACGCGTAATTTTCAGCAAAATCCATTAATTTTTGAGCATATCCTTTCCCTTGAAATTCAGGATGAACTGCCAAACGGTGAATGTATAAATTTTGATGATTTTTAGTCAACCACTTTATATCTTTATATTCTGCATCTTCAATATCGGTTAAAACAATCAAGCCAATAATTTTATGGTCAACTTCTAACTTCCAAAGTTGCTGCAATACTATATCTTTTTGCAGCACTTCTTTTGAAGGATACAATTCATTCCATTGATAAATCTCTTTATCAATCATGTGTTTTGCACAACGCTTAGTTATTGCTAACAAGTCATTTAAATCTGATATAATTGCTCTTTTAACCATCAAATTTTAAATAACATTATTTTTTTATGAAACCGATACTATGCTTTACCACTTCAGCTAAATGAACAGGCATTTCAGCGGCAGTCCAAGGCTGCGTACAACCTAGCGAATGATTCATTTCTTCCACTACTATCAATTCACTTTTAGGATTCCAACGGTGTAAACTTTCTGCTTCATTTGGTTTTACAACCTCATCTAATGCACCCTGAATAATTAAATGTGGAATGGTTAAATTAGTAACCGCATTTTTAATGGTCAATCGTTCTTCATTTTCTTTGAAGTTGGTGTAAAACTGAAAATAATGCGGCATTTGCTGCTTTGTTCTTGCATTTTCAATGTACGAAACACCTTCTTTTTCCCAATATTGAAGAATTTTTTCATCCTTTGGAAAACGAGCACCAAAATCTGAAACACCAGCCCAAGAAATTACTTTTGAAATTTTATTATTTTCAGCAGCTTTTAACGTTACAATTCCACCACCACGAGAATGCCCAATTAAAGTGATATTTTCAACATCTGCTTCATTCTCAACATCCAAATTACCAATCAACCAATCAATAACCGTTTCTAAATCATCTAACTCTAAGGTGAAATTATTTTGACCAAAAGCTTCTAAATCTGAAAAATCAATTGGGTTTTCAGCGGTACCTCCATTGTGCGAAAAATTAAATTTCACAAAAAATAAATCTTGCTGCATAAATTCTTCAGCAGCTAAATTCCAAGCACCCCAATCTTTATAGCCTTTATAGCCGTGACAAAAAATGACCACTGGTTTTTTTGTATTGGTTTCTTTATAAAATAAATCGGTTAAAATTGGTTTATTGTGGTGTTTACTGTTTACAATGGTATTGTATATTGAACTCATATTTTTTTATTTAAAATGGTAAATCTTGATTTTGTTTGAATGGTATTTCAGGATTCAAAATTTCTACAATTAACTTTTTAATTTCTAACATAAAGTCTGAAATTCTTTCTTCAGAAACTTCATTATCTTGACTTCTAGTTTCAGAAAAATTCATTTTCATAAAACCTGCTCTTAAATTTTTGAATGAAATAATGCCGCTTTCTAATTCGTTAAATTCATTGTTTGAAGTTTGTGAAAACATATAAGCATACAACATTACTTGCATTGCTTTGGTATATTTATAATCTTCACTTATAGCGCTAAAATCGGTCATTTTTAATTGACCACTTTCAACCTTTCCTGTTTTATAATCTATAATTCTGGTTACACCGTCTAACGCATCTACACGGTCAACAATTCCTCTTAATTTAATAGGAAAATTAACTCCTTCAATAGTTATTTCACAGGTTAACTTTTCTTCTAAAGCAATTATTTTTAATGCTTTATTTTGGTTTAAAACCTGCAATTCTTGAGTTAAAAAACGATCAATATAACTTTTACTGACTTCAAAAATTAACTTATTTTTCCCGGTTTGAATATCCCCTTTTAAATAATGTTTTTCAAAATAGGTATTCAATAAAGGAATGGTGCTTTTTTGCATTGCTACAATATTTTCTTTGCTTAAAAACTTTCCAATAAACGGTTTGTACAGGTGCTCTAAAACATCATGAATTACCGACCCCATTGTATTTGCCGCAATGGTTTCTTCAACCTCATCATCTTCTCTAATCCCCAACACCTTTTGCTCGTAAAAACTAATTGGATTGTATATATAATTTGCCAATGCCGATGGTGAAATTCCGGCTGTAAAAACTTCTTCTAACTTTTGAATTATTGCTGGAGATTTTTCAACTTCTAAAAGTTGAGTATCTACAGGTTGCACTTTTGGACTTATAGTGGTTTTTGTAATTGTTGGATTGTTTATTTCTAATTGGGTTAAAAAACGGCTTTTTTCACCAGAACCATAACCGTCGGTTTCTGTATTGTAAATTAAATAAACGTTTGTTGCTCTTTGTAATAATCGCTGAAAATGATACGAAAAAATAGCATCCTTTTCTTGATAGGTTGGTAAATCAAAATATTTTTTTACATCATAAGGTATAAACGAAAATTCATTTTTTCCGCCTGGCAAAATTCCTTCGTTTACTGAAGTTATTACAACTGTATCAAAATCTAAAGCACGGGTTTCTAACATTCCCATTAACTGTAAACCACGCAATGGTTCACCTTGAAATGATAATTTTTCATTTTGTAATAATTGACCGTAAAACAAGGTCAAGGTTTTTAAATCTTCAATATGATTATAGGTTGTGTTTAATGTTTCTAATTGTTGAAAAACATTGTAGAAACGGAATAAATATTCCTTTTCAACACCTTCAACAAAAGGTTTTAAGGCATTTATCAATGCACTACATTGCGCTATAATTTTATTGGTATTTGTTGACAAACTAAATAATGAAAATACAACTGAAAGTTCTAATTGCTCTTCTTTTGAAACCCCGTTTTTTAAATTCTCGAGCGTTAAAAATATACGGTTTTCCTTGTTTATTTTTGCTATTATTTTTTGAAGTTTTTCGGTATATAACTTGTTTAAAAAAGGGTCATTTAACAAACTCAACACATCTTTATAATAAAACTCGGTAGTTTTTTTATTGAATTTTAGTTGATTTAAATGCATTTTAAACAGCTTATCAAACACACCTGCTACGGGAATATCTTTTAGCGGATATCCCATGGTAATATTAATGTTATTTATGTTGTTTGGTAAAGAATTGAGAGTTAATGTTAGTAAATTTTCATCAGCCAATACTAAAGCTGTTTTGCTGAAATTATCAAATTTAGATAATAATTCTCCCGCATATTTAATTTGAGTAATGTTTTTTGGCGCACCAATTAAATGAATATTTTGCTCCTGATTGAAATTATTTTCGGTCCACAAAAACTCGTTTTCTTTGTAATAAAGCCAATCTGATTTATACTTTCTTAAAAACACACCTGCTTCGTTTGATTTCTTAAAAAAATCTGTATTAGCATCCCAATAAACGGTTGCTATGCCGTTATTTAATAATTCCTGAAGAATGTTCTCCTCCGCCTTATTTAAGGCGTTAAACCCAACAAAAACAATCTTTTTGTCAGAGTTCGTATTCATATAAAATTCTAAGTTTTCCGTTGCTTCTTTATAAATTAAACCTTGATACCCAACTTTATTTGTTTTTAAACTATGGTATAAAGCATCATACAAAATATTTAAATGTTCAAAAAAATGCAAATAATTAACTGCTAATTTACTTGGCTTTTT
>CBDUAL010000033.1:0-16349 GCA_965365125.1 uncultured Lutibacter sp. | reverse complement strand
ATTATAACATTAACACAAAAAAACCAGCTTAAATGTGTGAAGCTGGTTTTTTTTTAGAAGTAATTATTTTAGGTTAGTTACCTGATATACTGCCTCCTGAAGAAGTTTTTTTGTCTATATTAGTAGGGTTTCCTTCATAATCTATATCGCCACCACTACTTGCCTTGGCTGTTAATTGACCTGATACATTTATATCAATATTTGAACCACTACTAGCTTTAACTTTTGCATTTTTAGTTTTTAAATTGTTGGCTTTAATAGCACTTCCACTGCTTGATTTGGCTGAAAACATAGTTGTTTTTCCTTCAATTTTAATATTTGAACCACTGGAAGTTTCACTGTTAATTTCACTTGCATTTACTCGTATTTTAATAGAACTTCCACTGCTTGAATCTAAATTTAAAGTACTTGTTTGTATGGTGTTTTCAGTTATTACTTGAGCGCCACTTGAGGTTCTTATTTGTGAAATATCTTTTGTGGTTAAGTATACATTTCTTGCTTTTGCTCTGTATACGTTTTTCTCAAAATATATTTTTAACTCATCGTTTTTTACTTCTGTAATTAATAAATCAATAATATTGTCATCAGCTTCCACATTAATTTCTGTTGAATTTCCTTGCGTTAAATGCACTGTAATGCCTTGTGATACTTTTATCGATTCAAAATTAGAACTAATAGTTCTCTCTTCAGAAACAACATTGTTGCTGCCTTTTATTCCTGTTAGTCCATCCATCATACACGATGCTGTTGTGAAAAGGATGATTAAATAGGTTGTAATTAAAACTGTAATTTTTACTAAAGTTTTCATGGTTCAATTATTTGTTAGTTCAAATGTATATTACAAGTGTGTACTTTTATAAAAAGATTGTTTGAGTTGTTGTTTTTTATGGTTGAATTGTAACTATTGAATAATAATTCCGTTTTCATCAATTTTTACTTTAGCATCACTTTGCCCATTGTTAGCATTTATTTTAACTTCAACTCCATCTTTATCAATTTTCAAATTAAAGTTTTCATGCTTTTTTTTATAATTCTTTCCAAAAATGGCTGCGTCACAGTCTAAACACTCTAGTCCATTTTCAGTCATTTTATAGTAATGCTTAGGCATATCTCTGTCGTAAATATTTTGAATATTGTCAACATCATCTAAAAAAGTGCGTGTAGATCTGTCTAAATAAACCACTGAATTAATTGGCAAATAAATGGTAATGTCTACTAATTGATCTTTAAATTTATTATTGAAATCAGATAAAAAGTAGCCATTTAGTAATAAATCTTGATCGTTTAAATTGAATTGATATTCAATAGCTTCAGCGTCATTATTTGCGTTTAATCTATTGTTCCCTTGCGATTCTTTTCTAACTTTTACAAAAGCTTCCAATTTTTCAGTAGTTTTTATATCTACATTTAATTTTGTTGAATAAAGTTTTTGTTGGTCGTTATCATACACGGTTTCAAAACCCCACTCACGTCTTAATTCTGTTCTGTTTGATAAATTTTCAGCACCAACCATTTTAATTTTCAACGTATCTATACTTGTTATTGGTAGCTCTTGTGTTTCATTATACACACCGTCATAAGCCCTTTGTGTAGCGAAATTAATTCCGGCAAAACCCAAGCCTAATAAAGCGATAATCCAAACACCTAATAAAGATAATTTTGTGGTTGTACTAAAAGAATTTATATTACTTGATAGTATTTTTAACCCAAGCATAAACAATACTACAAAAGGAATTCCAGCAGCAATAAAAGTAAATAGGATAAGTAACCAAGAAGGTATTACAGAGTCAAAAAAGAATGGTGGATAATCTGCCCAATCGTGACCGAAATCTAAAATACCAATACTACCAACAGAAAGTATCCCAAAAATAAGTCCGATTAATGTTAGGGAGGCAATTAGTATTAAAATAATGCCAATAAACTTTCCGAAAACTTTAAATATGGTCAAGATTATTTTTGATAAAACATCTATAATTTCATCTAAACCCGACTTACTTTTACTACTTACGTTTTTTTTAAAGTTTGAACTTTTTACCTTTTCAGTAACATCGTTTACACCATCTTTAACGCGTGAAGTTACCTCGTTAAATTCTTCTCTAATTTTCTTTTCAATATTACTAATGTTTACTGCTTCACCTTTCATTTGCAATTTTTCGGCAGTTGTAGTAGCTTCAGGTATTAAAATCCAAAGTAATATGTAAATAGGTATTCCAGATCCAAACCCTGCAACAACTAATACAATCCATAAAATGCGCACCCAAAGTGCATCAATGCCTAAATAATGCGCAATTCCAGATGATACACCACCTAAAAATTTATCTTCACTATCTCTGTATAATTTTTTATTAGAGTTTCTAGTTTTATAATAGCCAGTTTCATCCTCAAAAATTTCTTCATCAACTAAATAATCTTCAGGTTTCCCCATGATTTTAGTGATTTCGTCAATGTCGTTTTCATTAACAACCTGGCGTTCGTCTTTAATTCTTTCTGAAAGCAATTCACCAATTCTATGTTCAATATCATTAATAATTTCATCTCTACCTTGTGGGTCGTCACTTAAAGAGCGTCTAATGGCGTCTAAATAGCGTTTTAGTTTTTGATAAGCTATTTCATCAATATGAAAGAAGATGCCTCCTAAGTTTATATTTATTGTCTTGTTCATTTTTCAGATGGTTTAGTGGTAGTTACTAGGTTAACTGCTTCAACTAGTTCACTCCAAGTTGTGGTTAATTCTTTTAAAAATAAGTTACCTGTTTCGGTTAATAAGTAATATTTTCTTGGTGGTCCAGAAGTTGATTCTTCCCAGCGGTAGCTAAGTAAACCAGCATTTTTTAATCTAGTTAGTAAAGGGTAAATAGTGCCTTCAACAACTAATAACTTTGCGTCTTTAAGCTGCGCTAAAATTTCAGAGGTATATGCATCACCGTGTTGTAATATGGATAGTATGCAAAACTCCAAAACTCCTTTTCGCATTTGTGCTTTTGTGTTTTCTATCTTCATAAGTTACTATTTAAAAATTAAAAGCCATGAATTATTTTATAAATTCAATCGTAAAAGGGTAATCGTAATATTCGCCATTATTGGCTTTTATACTTGCCGAGATAATTAAAACAATTTTTAAAATAATTGCAGGTATTATAGCTGCAATAATTGCTATTAAACCCAGTCCTATGGTTAAAAATGTAATTGGTATTATAAGAATTGCAAGTAAAAAACCATAAAGTATTAAACTAAGTTGAAAATTTATAGCTGCTTTTCCGTGCGCATCAATATATTTGCTTTCATTTTTTTTAGCTACCCACATAATTAATGGAGCTATAATATTTCCAAAGGGAAAAAACCAACCTGCAAAACCACTTAAATGTGTTATTGAACTGTAATTTTTATCATTTTGAGTTATCATAAATATAGTTTTACTAATTTCTTATGCAAATATATATATAAAAGAAGGTAGTATGCAACACATAGTACTTGTATTTAACATTTATTTAACACTTACAGGTGAGAGTGATTTTATAAGGTTAAATAATCCTAATAAAGTTGGTTGTTTGCATTAGAATTTGTATATTTGGTAGTATTATAACAATAAATGGTATGTATATTTGCTTAAATGGTATTCATACTAAACCTCAAAACAGCCAACATGAGTACACTTACTAGCCTTAATGAATGTCAAACTAAAGAAGATTTAGTCGCTTTAATAAAAAAGCAGGACCGAACAATTTATGCTTTACAGCATAACGATAGAAAATATGAAAACCTTTTTAATAATTCTTTAGACGGAATTTACAGAAGCACTCCCAGCGGAAAATTCATTAATGTAAACACTTCCTTAGTTAAAATGTTAGGTTACAATTCAAAAGAAGAATTGCTAAAAATAAACATTATAAAAGAACTTTATGTTGATGATAGCGATAGAAAAGAGGTTGTAAATCATTTTTCAGTTATTGAAAAATTTCGACATAGGCTTTACAAAAAAGATGGTACTGTTATTTGGGTAGAAAATCACGGTGAAAATATAACCGATGCTAATGGTGAACCTTTATATTATGAAGGTATTGTACGTGATGTTACTGAAATTAAAAAAGCAAGTGACATACAGAAAGTGCTTTTAAATATTTCTCAACAAGGTTACAAACAGGAAAATTTAAAGAGTTATAATAAGTTTGTTATAGGTGAGTTAGGAAAATTGATTGATGTGTCTAACGCATACATTGCATACTATAATAAAGGGAAAGAAACAATGTCAATTCCTTTTATTTCAGGAGAAGAAGCTGATGAGGAATTTCCAATTGCTAAAACATTGACAGGTTACGTAATTAAAACCAAAAAACCTTTATTGGTTGGTGCTAAGGAATTTAAAGGGCTTGAAGATGCGGGCGAAATAGAATTGGTTGGGGCAGCTTGTGAAGTTTGGGCAGGCGTTCCGTTGATTGTAGATAATGAAGCTATTGGAGCAATTGTGGTGCAAAGTTATGAAGACGAACACGCATACAGTCAAAAAGATATTGAATTACTTGAATTTGTTTCGACTTATATAAGTTCTGCAATTGAAAAAAATAAACAAATACTTGAATTAAAAAAGTTTTCATTAGCAGTTGAGCAAAGTTCAAATACGATTGCTATTACTGATATAAAAGGAAACATTGAATATGTAAATTCAAAATTCACAGAATCAACAGGTTATACAAAAGAAGAAGCTTTAGGTGTTAATCCAAGAATTTTGAATTCAGGAAAACAAGCAAAAGAATATTATGCTGATATGTGGAAAACTATTTCATCGGGGGAAGTATGGAAGGGTGAATTTCAAAATAAATCTAAAAGTGGTAAACTATATTGGGAGCGTGTTGCAATAACTCCAATTAAAAATACAGAAGGAGTTGTAACAAATTATATGGCTATTAAAGAAGATGTAACTTTACAGAAAGAGACTGAAAAAAAGTTGAAAAAAGTTACAGACGAGGCTACATTAGCTAAAGAAGTTTTAAGAAAAGTTTTAGATAATATACCTATTCGAATTTTTTGGAAAGATACAGAGTCTAGATTTTTAGGTTGCAATCAAGCCTATTTAACAGAAATGAAAATTGATAGCGAAGATGATGTTATTGGTAAAACAGATTTTGAGATACATCTAAAAAAAGATGCTGAGCGTTATAGAGCAAATGAGGTTGAGATTATGCAGAGTGCTAAGCCAAAACTTAAATATAAAGAAGCTATAAATCATCCTGATAAAAAACAATATGTTTTAACAAGTAAATTGCCTTTTTTTAATGATAATAATGAGGTGATAGGGATTTTAGGTGCATCAGAAGATATTACAGAACGTATAGAAAACGAAAAGAAACTAAAAAAAGCAACGAATGCAGCCATCTCTGCAAACCTTTCAAAATCTATTTTCTTGTCCAATATGAGTCATGAAATAAGAACTCCGTTAAATGCAATTTTAGGATATTCCCAGCTGTTACAAGATGGAGATAATTTAACAAAAGTTCAATATGAAAATTTACAAACAATAAATAGAAGTGGAGAACATTTATTGGCTTTGATTAATGATATTTTAGACATGTCTAAAATTGAAGCAGGACGAATTACTTTAAATGAAGCTGATTTTAATTTTGCTGTAATGCTAAAAGAAGTAGAAGGACTTTTTAAGTTTAAAGCGGCACAAAAAAACATAGAATTACATATAATTCCTAAGAATTATATCCCTGAAAATATTTTTGCTGATGAATCTAAAATAAGGCAAGTAATAATTAATCTTATAGGAAACGCTTTAAAATTTACGTCAAAAGGTTTTGTTAAGGTATCTATTGAAGTTTTAAAAGAAAACTATATCAATGTTGCTGTAAAAGATAGTGGTGTAGGTATTTTAGAAGAAGAACAGGAAAATGTTTTTAAACCATTTGAACAAGCCCAAAAAGGCGCAAGAGTTAGTGGTGGAACAGGGTTAGGATTGGCAATAAGTAAAAAATTCGCCAATTTAATGGAAGGAGACATTACCATTAAAAGTGAATTTGGAAAAGGATCTGAGTTTAGTTTTATATTTGGATTTAAAGAAAGCGCACAAAGTAAAAATATAGAAACAACAGAAGAATTAAAAGTTGTTAGTTTAATTCCTGAAATGAAAGGTTTAAAACTAGCAATAGTTGATGATCGCTTTGAAAATAGAGATATACTGTATCAAAAACTAAATCCGCTTGGGTTTGATATTAAACAAGTAGAAAATGGATTAGAAGCAATTGAATTGTATAAAAATTGGAAGCCAGATCTTATATTAATGGATGTAGTTATGCCTGTGTTAAACGGTATTGAATCAACAAGGCAAATATTACAAATGCGAGGTGACCATGATGTGAAAATTTTTATAGTAAGCGCCAGTGCTTTGGAGTCTGAGCAGCAGGAGGTTATGGAGATAGGTGCAACTGTTTTTATAAAAAAACCTGTTAATTTTGTTGATTTATTAGCAGAAATGGTTGACAAAGGAGGTGTAAAATTTGTTTATGAGGTTAAGGAAAAAAATAAAATTCATTATGGAGAAGCTTCTGAGGTTTCAGAAGATGAAAAAGAAAAATTTATTAATGCAGCATTAGAAGGCGATTTTTTATTGCTTGAAGAGTTATTGATTGATCTAGAAAATAGCACAAACAAAACATTTAAACATCTAGACGATTGTATTAAAGAAATGGAGTTCGATGAATTAATTAACTGGTTAAAATCTTAATATTATGGCTACAAATGATAACACTATATTGATCGTAGATGATAATTCAAACAATTTAAAAGTTGTTGCTGGAGTATTAAAAGGAGTAGGGTATAATCTTAGAATGGCAAAAAGTGGTAAACAAGCTTTAAGTGTTTTAAATAAAACAACTCCTGATTTAATTTTATTAGACATTCAAATGCCAGAAATGGATGGATTTGAAACTTGTTTAAAAATAAAAGAGAATGCGTCTTTAACAAGTATTCCAATTATATTTTTAACGGCAAATACTGATGTTCAAAGCATTTCAAGAGCTTTTGAAGTTGGGGGAGTAGATTTTGTTACAAAGCCATTCAATAGTAGAGAGCTTTTGGCTCGTATAGAAACACATATTAAATTGAAAGCTCAAACCGAGGAACTTGCCTATCAGAATAAAACAAAAGATAAATTTTTCTCAATTATTTCACATGATTTAAAAAACCCGTTGTCTTCTGTAATTGGTTTTTCGGAATTACTTTATGAGGATTTAGAGGGATTGGAGCAAGATGATATTAAGAAATTTGTTCATTATATACATGAATCTTCTAAGTTTTCTATTGAAATTTTAAACAATCTTTTAGATTGGTCAAGGTTACAAGGTGGTAATTTAAAATCAGAAAAAACAAATTGTAATTTAAGTAGTTTATTAAATAGTAATATTGAAGGCCATATTCCGCAGGCATCAGCTAAAAATATTAAATTAGCTTATGATATTGAAGAGAATCTCCCGGTGTGTGCAGATGAAAAAATGATTTCTACCGTAATTCGAAATTTAATTTCAAACGCTATTAAATTTACGCCAATAGGTGGTCAAATATTTGTTTCTTCAAAAGAGAAATATATAAATGATATAAAGGTTATTGAAACTGAAATTAAAGATACCGGTGTTGGAATGTCTTTTGATCAAATGAATAAATTATTTAAAATTGAACATAATGTATGTTCAAAAGGTACTAATAATGAAAGTGGAACAGGCTTAGGATTGGTGCTTTGTAAAGAGTTTATTTCACAAAATGACGGACATATAAGAGTTGAAAGTGAGTTAGCTGTTGGAAGTAGATTTATTTTTGATTTAGCGTGTTCAGCCTAAAAAATGAATGTTTTTGTTTTAAGTTATAAATGATGTTTTTTTGAAAACCTCAAGATTGAATTCAGTCCTGAGGTTTTTTTTATTGTGTTTTATTGTAAATTTGAAGTGAGAAATGCTGAAATATAGCAATCCTTATAAAGGGTAATATATGCTAATCAATCAAGTTTAAGAGTTTTAATGATTTAACGTTTTTGATATTACAATATGAAAATTACAGTAAAAAAAATGAATAGGTTTTTGATGTTTAAATTACCATCAGCTTATTTATGCGGAGTACGATTGAAAGAACTTAATACCCATAAGGCAGTTGCAGCAGTTAGCTATAAATGGATCAACCAAAATCCATTTAATTCTATGTATTTTGCAGTGCAATCTATGGCTGCAGAATTAACTACAGGAGCTATTGTGATTCAAAAAATACAGGAAAGTGGTGAAAAAATTTCAATGTTGGTAACCAATCATTCAGGGGCATTTACCAAAAAAGCTACTGGTAAAATTACATTTACTTGTAATGATGGAAATTTAATTGATGATGCCTTAAAAAGAACCATTGAAACAGGTGAAGGACAAACTATTCAAATGAAATCTTTTGGAGTTGATGCACAAGGAGATCAGGTTTCTGCTTATGAATTTGAGTGGAGTATTAAGTTAAGAGCAAAGAAATAATTATGCATAAAAAAAAGCAACACTCGTCGAGTGTTGCTTTTTTTATGTTTTAGAAATCTAAACTTTCTAATTCTTTATAGTTTTTCTTTAAGCGTTTTAACAAAATTCCATAAATAATACGGTAGTACAACCATAATAAACCACAAATAATAAAAAAGGTAGCTATTTGTACAATTAAAAGTACATTTATAAATGTGTTACTGTCTACATCAACGTTTTTAGGACTCATAACTTCAAGTAAAATGTCTGGTTGAGAAAACATAGTAATATTAAAAACAATTGAAATGATAGCGTATAAAATAATGTTATAATACACGTAACAATTTACAGTTCTGCGTGTTTTTATAATATTTTTCATTAAATCATTTGTTGTGTCATTAACACAAATAGATTTAAAGTTTTTGTAAAATAGGTAGATAAACACAAATAGAATTACATAATGTAAAACCTGTGTAATCAGTAAAAATTTCTTTAAGTGAAACTTTGCATAAATATCAAGGTAACTTTCGGGTATTAATAAGTTTAACATTGTCCAAAACAAAAGTTCAGCAATGCATATAATAAAAATCCATTTTACAATTGATGACGATTTTTTATGAATTATTTTATAAATATCGTTATAGGAAAGCTTAGGGAACTCAGTTTCCTTTTTATTCCAGTCTTTTTTAAGTAAATCTAATTCCTTCATAATTACGGATTTAGTATTTTTTTTAAGCGAGTTTTAATTCTGTTCATCTTCACGCGTGCATTCACTTCAGAAATTCCTAATGTTTCAGAAATCTCACTATAATTTTTATCTTCCAAGTACAAGAAAATTAGTGCTTTATCAATGTCAGACAATTGATGTATTGCTTTGTACATTATTTTTAGCTGTTCCTCTTCAGTGGCATCATACTCTGTTGCTTGAATTCTGTGTAAAACACTATCAAAGTCTTGTGTTTGTATCGTACGTTTAGATTTTCTATACAGTGTTATGGCGGTGTTTAAGCCAATTCTGTACATCCAAGTACTTAATTTTGAATCACCTCTAAACTTTGGGTATGCTTTCCAAAGTTGTATGGTAATTTCCTGAAACAAATCATTGTGTGCATCTTGATTGTTGGTATAAATCCTACATACTTTATGAATTATATTCTGATTTTTTTCAAATTCAGCTATAAATTTATGTTCAAGGTCTTTCGTCACAAGATTGCTTTGGGTTCAATTTATAAGTAGATAAAATAGTTGAATTGTTACAATAATTTTTAAAAATAAAAAAAGCAGCTTAATTAAGCTACTTTTAAACTAAAAGAAATAAAATTCCTTATTCTGATTTTTTAATATTTTTAATAAATTCTTCAAGTTGTTTACCGTATTTAGTCGCTTTAACTCTTTTTGAAAGTGAGTTATTTACAGTGTCTAATAATTTTACATTGGCGTAATACAATTCAGTAATAGCTAAATAAGGCGAAACTTCAGCATCTGGATGTGTCATTGCAAAATTAGCGGTGTACAAATATCTGCGTTTTAATAAGCTGTTTTCATTTTTTTCAAGTTCAGCAAGCAGTACTTCATCGTTCTCTTTTTGAGCTTCAAATTTAGCTTTAATATTATCTAATTGTTTGTCTTGGAATTTAGAAGACATTTCCTTGAAGTCGTCAAATAAATCTTGATTTTTTGAACCGCTTATTTTTGCTGAATATTCAAGTTTTGGAAGCTTTGAAGTAATGGTGATTTCACCTTTTTCTCCAAAAAATGAGATGCTTTCATCAGGAACTTCATTAATAGCTAAGTAATAAATTTGAGCACTTAACACGTCATCAGCAAGTATAAAGTCGCTTTTGCCATTTAGTTGAATAGAATCTACAGATACTAATAAGGTGTCAACATATTTTTGTAAATAAATGGTTCCTTTTTTTAAACCATCAATGTTTCCTTTTACAAGCATTGATCCTTCGTGACTTTTTCCACAAGAAATAACTAAACTAATAACAATAAATAAGGATAATAATTTTTTCATTTATAAAATTTTAAGCAAGCAAATATCTAACTTTTATTTGGTTTTTAAAACAATTTAACCTGCAACAATTCGCATTAATTCAGCAGTAAGCATAGCCCCATAAGTACCTACTACATAACCAAAAACAGCCAACAAAACCCCTACGGTTGCTAAAGATGGGTGAAAAGCAGCAGCTACAATTGGTGCTGATGCGGCTCCGCCAACGTTTGCTTGACTCCCAACAGCCAAAAAGAAATAAGGAGCTCTAATTAATTTTGCAACAAAAATTAATAGCATAACATGAATGGTCATCCAAATTAAACCAACTACAATTAATCCAGGATTGTCGAATATTTTTGTCAAATCCATTTTCATACCAATTGATGCTACTAAAACGTAGATAAAAATACTTCCAATTTTACTAGCACCCGCACCTTCATATTTTTTAAGTTTAGTGAAGGAAGCAATAATTCCTAAAAATGTAGCAATACTTATCATCCAAAAAAATTGAGACCCAAATGATGACCAAGGTGAAGATTTATCATTAACCGCAGCAATATTTTCTTTTAAAAAAGATGAAATTTCATTGGCGCCAAAATGAGCAGTTCCAACAATAGTAAAAGCAATAGATAAGATAACCATATAATCTGTTAGTGAAGGATTTCTAACATTGGCAGCAGCATAAGAAGATACTTTGTCTTTTAATTCTTCAATAGCTGAAGTATCAGCCTTTAACCATTTGTCAATTTTCTCTTGTTTCCCAATTCCTAATAATACAATTGCCATCCAAATATTGGCAACCACAATATCTACAATTACCATTCCTCCGTATTTTTGAGGATTGTACTCGTAAATTTCTAGCATTGCAGCTTGGTTTGCACCACCTCCAATCCAACTTCCAGCTAGTGTTGCCAAACCTCTCCAAACAGCATCGGGACCCATTCCGCCAACGGTTTCAGGAGAAATTATAGAAATTAATAGTACAGCTATAGGTCCTCCGATGATAATACCTGCAGTACCAGTTATAAACATAATTAAAGCTTTCGGACCTAAATTAAACACTGCTTTTAAGTCGATACTTAAGGTCATTAAAACCAAAGCAGCGGGCAATAAAAAACGACTAGCTATATAATAAATTTGTGAAGTATGCTCCGTAATTTCTCCATCGCTACTTACAGTCGTCCATTCTGGAGAAATAATTCCAGTTGAGGTAAAAAAAGCAGGCAGCATATACGCCATTAATAAAGCAGGTACAAATTTGTAAAACTTTTTCCAAGCGCTATTTTCGCTTGAGGAGGTGTAAAAAACAAAACCTAGTGTAAGCATTAATATTCCAAATACAATAGTATCTTGTGTTATAATTGGTGTTGTATCCATATTCTTTTTGAATTTCGGCTAAAATAGTATTTTTTATGACTTTATTCACAATAAAAGGCTTGCGGGTTTTATATATTTGCTAGCATAAAATCTAATCAAATGAAATATATAAAAATCTATTTATTATTAGCCTTAATTATAGTTTCTTGTAAAACCAAACAACCAACTGTTGAAACAGTTTCGTTAATTCAACCTCAGGAGGTTGTAAATACAAGAGAAATACAAGGCGGAATGTGGATTCCTTCTTTGTTAGAAGGAGTTAATGAAAAAGAAATGCAATTATTAGGTAGCAAAATGACTGCCAAAGACATTTACGATGTAAATAACTCAAGCTTAAAAGATGCTATTGTGCATTTTAACGGAGGTTGTACTTCTGAAATTATTTCACCTAAAGGGTTGTTATTAACCAATCATCACTGTGGTTACGGTGCAATTCAATCTCATTCAACAGTTGAAGACGATTATTTAAAAGATGGTTTTTGGGCGAAGAGTTTAGAAGAAGAATTAGCAAATCCAAGTATGACGGTAACTTTTATCAAGCGTATTGATGATGTTACTGTGCAAGTTTTTGCAGGTGTTACTAATGAAATGGATGAAGTTGCAAAGCAACGTTTAATAGATCAAAATATACAAAAAGTAACAAATTCAGTTCAAAAAGAAGCTTGGCAATCGGCAAATGTTAAGTCGTTTTACAAAGGCAATCAATACATTTTATTTATTACTGAAATTTATAAAGATGTTCGTTTAGTTGGTGCTCCGCCTTCATCAATTGGTAAATTTGGAGCAGATACTGATAACTGGATGTGGCCACGTCATACTGGAGATTTCTCTATGTTCAGAATTTATGCCGATGCTAATAACCGTCCAGCTGAATATTCAAAAGACAATGTGCCTTACAAACCAAAGCATTATTTGCCAGTTTCGTTAGATGGTGTTGAAGAAGGAGATTTTACCTTAGTATTTGGGTTTCCAGGGAGAACTAATGAATATTTACCTGCGGTAGCAATTGATCAAATTGTGAATGTGTTAAATCCTGCAAAAATTGATATCCGTGACAATGCATTAAAAATAATTGATTCGTATATGCGTAAAGATGCAGGTATTAAAATTAAATATGCATCAAAATTTGCTTCAACTGCCAACTATTGGAAAAAATGGATTGGTGAAAATCAAGGAATTGAAAAGTCAAATGCAATTGGTAAAAAACAAGAATTAGAAGCAGCGTTTTCAAAAATAGTAAACGAAAAAGATTTAGTAGGTTATCAAACGCTTTTATCAGAATTTGAAACGTTATACACAGAAATTCAAGATGTTTCATTAGCACGTGATTTATGGATTGAAGTTGCCTACAGAAACGTTGAATTATTAGGGGTTTCTTTCAGAGCTTATCAATTAGAACAAGCATATTTAAGAGGTGGTGAAGCTGCTTTTGAAAATGCAAGAACTTCAATTTTAAATAGATTAAAAGGAACTTATAAAAATTACAGTGCAATTGTAGATCAGCCAGTTTTTGAAAAATTAATGAAGCTATATGAGGAAAAAGCTCCAAAAGAATTTTTCCCTGTAAATTTGCAAGGAGTAGATTTTACATCAGCTGCTGCTGATATTTATACAACTTCAAAATTAACAACTTTAGCAGGTGCCGAAGAATTATTAGCTGGTTCTGCTGAAGAGGTTCTAAAAAAATTAAATGAGGATAAAGGATATGCTTTCGGAAAAGAATTGCATAATATGTTTTACAATACTATTGAACCAAAATTTCAAGATTTAAATCTTCAAATTGCAGCTGTTCAAAAGAACTATATGAAAGGGTTAATGGAAGTTTTTCCTAACAAACGTTTCTTTCCAGATGCTAATAGTACGTTGCGTGTAACGTATGGGCAAGTGAGCGGTTATGAGCCTAAAGATGGAATGTATTACGAAACTACTACGCATTTAGAAGGTGTAATTGAAAAATATGTACCTGGCGATTATGAGTTTGATGTACCTCAAAAATTATTGAGTTTATACGAAGCCAAAGATTACGGACAATATGCTGATAAAAATGGTAAAATGCCAGTTTGTTTTATTGGTACAAATCATACTACAGGAGGTAACTCAGGAAGTCCGGCAATTGATGCACACGGAAATTTAATTGGTTTAAATTTTGATAGAGTGTGGGAAGGTACTATGAGCGATTATAACTATGATGCAGATATTTGTAGAAACATTATGGTAGACATTCGTTATGTATTGTTTATAGTTGATAAATACGCTGGTGCTAAAAATTTAATTGAAGAAATGACATTAGTTCATCCAAAAAAATAAAAATCTAGATAAAATGAAACAAATAAAATTATATGTATTCGTAGCGGTAGCATTTATATCGCTTACAATTTCAGCTCAAAAAACTGAAAAAATTGACACCAGAGATATTCAGGGGGGAATGTGGATTCCTTCTTTATTAGAAGGAATGAATGAAGAGGAGATGCAGTTGCTAGGAAGTAAAATGACTGCAAAAGATATTTATGATATTAATGAATCTAGTTTAAAAGATGCCATTGCACATTTTGGTGGAGGTTGTACTTCTGAAATAATTTCACCAAACGGATTGTTGTTAACTAATCATCACTGTGGATATGGTGTTATTCAATCGCACTCATCATTAGAACACGATTATTTAAAAGATGGTTTTTGGGCTATGAGTTATGAAGAAGAGTTGCCAAACGAAAGTTTAAGCGCTACTTTTATTAAAAGAATTGACGATGTAACAGCTCAAGTTTTTGAAGGAGTTACTGCTGATATGGACGAAGCTGCAAAGCAAAGTTTAATCGACAAAAACATTGATAAAGCAACAAAAGGTGCTAAAAAAGAAGCTTGGCAAGATGCCAATGTAAAATCGTTTTTTAAAGGAAATCAGTACTTATTGTTTGTAACTGAGAAGTTTACAGATGTGCGTTTGGTTGGTGCGCCTCCAACTTCAATTGGAAAATTTGGTTCTGATACAGATAACTGGATGTGGCCTCGCCATACAGGAGATTTTTCAATGTTTAGAGTATATGCTGATGCAAATAACCGTCCGGCAGCATATTCAAAAGACAATGTACCTTACAAAGCCGATCATTATTTGCCTATTTCTTTAGATGGTGTTGAAGAAAGCGACTTTACCTTAGTGTTTGGTTTTCCGGGCAGAACAAATGAATATTTACCAGCAGTTGCGGTTGATCAAATTGTAAATGTGTTGAATCCTGCTAAAATTGAAGTACGTGACAATGCATTAAAAATTATTGATTCTTACATGCGTAAGGATGATGATATTAAAATTAAATATGCATCAAAATTTGCTTCAACAGCAAACTATTGGAAAAAATGGATTGGTGAAAATCAAGGTATTCACCAAACAAATGCCATTGCGAAAAAGAAAGAATTAGAAGCTAAATTTTCAAAAATAGTTTCAGAAAAAGACATGGCTGGTTATACGAGTTTGTTAACTGATTTTGAAAAATTATACAAAGAAATTGAAACGGTTTCTTTAGCACGCGATTATTGGATTGAAGTTGCTTATAGAAATGTAGAGATTTTAGGGGTTTCATTCAGTGCATATCAATTAGAACAAGCTTTCCTAAAAGGTGGGGTTGGAGCCTATGAAAATGCAAAAGCAGCAATATTAAATAGGTTGAAAGGAACATTTAAAAATTACAGTGTAGTTGTAGATCAGCCAGTTTTTGAAAAGTTAATGAGTTTATATGCTGAAAAAATGCCAAAGGAATATTTACCTGAGTCATTTAACGAGATAGATATTAAAGCGCTTTCAAGTGAGATTTATGCAACATCAAAATTAACCTCTTTAGCGAGTGTTGAAGAATTATTTTCAGGGACGCCAGAAGAAGTTATTAAAAAATTGAATGAAGATAAAGCTTACGCATTCGGAAAAGATATTCACGCTATATTTTACAATAAAATAGAACCTAAATTTCAACAGTTAACTATGGAAATTGGTGCAGTTCAAAAAGAATATATGACTGCGTTAATGAAAGTATTTCCAAACAAAAGGTTTTATCCTGATGCAAATAGTACTTTGAGAGTTAACTATGGTCAGGTTAAAGGATATTCTCCAAATGATGGGGTTTATTATAAAACAACAACTTATTTAAAAGGAGTTATGGAAAAGTATGTTCCTGGAGATTATGAGTTTGATGTACCTCAAAAATTACAAGATTTATACGATAGTAAAGATTACGGACAATATGCTGAAAATGGTAAAATGCCAGTAAATTATTTATCTACAAACCATATGACAGGAGGAAACTCTGGAAGCCCAATTATTGATGCATACGGAAATATGATTGGTTTGGCTTTTGATACAACTTGGGAAGGAACTATGAGCGACTTGTATTTTGATGCTGATATTGTTAGAAGTATTTCAGTTGATATTCGTTATGTATTATTTATCATAGATAAATTTGCAGGAGCTCAAAATTTAATTGATGAAATGACACTGGTACATCCAAAGCAAAGCA
>CBDUAL010000032.1:0-16630 GCA_965365125.1 uncultured Lutibacter sp. | reverse complement strand
AAGCTGTAGTTGCTACAACAGTAGTACCATATTTCCACTCATAAGAGGCAATTGCCAAACCAAGTGCAAAACCAGAACCCGACATTCCTATAAATTGTTCTGCGGATATATTTGCAGCTATTAAACTTGCTCCAATAGCCCACCAAGGTAAACTTTTACTCGCCAAGAAATAATCTTCAGCATTCTTTTCATGTCCTTTTTCATCTCTGGAAACCCATAATCCCACACCTAAAATAAGCACCGCATAGGCTATGAAAATAAGGTAATCCCAAAATCCAAAATCCGTTGTCATAATATATTAATGTTTGTTGGTTAATTATTAAAAATTGTTATTACAAATATTATAAAAATAAAAATCATATTAGAGCTTCATTGGTGAATAAAAGAAGACCAATAGTTTATTTCACATAAAATTAATTACGGTTCAAATATATTTATTAATTAAAAAAATAGTTGATACTATTTCTTCTTATTTGCAACTTATAATTCTCTCAATCTTTTGGCTGCAATTTCAGCTGTAATATCTCGTTGAGGAGATCCAAACATTTCGTATCCCACCATAAATTTCTTAACCGTAGCACTTCTTAATAATGGTGGATAAAAACTCATATGCCAATGCCAATGTTTATTATCATTGCCGTCAGTTGGTGCTTGATGAATTCCACTTGAATACGGAAATGAACAATTAAACAATTTATCATACGCTTTTGTAAGTATTGAAATTGCCTCTGAAAACTGTTTTCCTTCTTTAACAGATAAACAACTAATATTTTTTTGTGCTTTTTTGGGAAGAATCATTGCCTCAAAAGGCCAAACTGCCCAAAAAGGAACTAACACTACAAAAGCATCATTTTCAAAAATAATACGTTCTTTTAAAGCTAATTCTTGCTGAACATAATCTTCTAATATTGTGCTATTATTTTTTGTGTAATATTCTAATTGCTTGGCATCTTTCTTAAAAACCTCGTTTGGCAAAGAAGATTGACTCCAAATTTGACCGTGAGGATGTGGATTGCTACATCCCATAACCGCACCTTTATTTTCAAAAATTTGAACGTAATTAATTGTTTCTTCCTTTCCTAAAATTTCATATTCTTGTTTCCAAGTATCCACTACTTTTTCAATAGCTTCAACAGACATTTCAGCTAAACTTTTGGAATGATCTGGGCTAAAACATATTACTTTACAAATACCCGTTTCACTTTGAGCTTGTAACAAACCTTCATTTAAAGAAAAGGTTGGAGAATCATTTTGAAGCGCTGCAAAATCGTTTGTGAATACAAAAGCACCTTCGTAATCAGGATTTACTTCTCCATTTATTCTGGTATTTCTGGCACATAAATAACAACTCTCATCATGAGATGGTCTTACCTCTTTTGAAAGTGACTCTTGCTGACCTTGCCAAGGGCGTTTTGCTCTATGTGGAGAAACTAGCACCCATTCTCCTGTAAGAATATTGTATCTTTTATGAGAGTAATCTTGTAAATTTGTATTCATATTATTTTACTATTTTATGTGTTCCTTCTGAAATATTTACAGAATAAGGAGTACATTCTTTATTAAACTTTTCTTTATATAACGGCGCTACCATATTAACAAAAGTGGCTGCTTTCCCTTTTTTAACAATATTTATAGTACAACCGCCAAAACCGCCTCCCATCATTCGAGCACCAATAACATCTTTACTTTCTTTTGCCAACTGCACCAAAAAATCTAACTCATCGCAACTTACTTTGTATTGATTTTGTAACCCCTCATGAGATCCAAAAATTAACGCACCTAGCTTTTCAATATCATTAGCTATCATTGCTTTTGAAGCCTCTATTGCTCTATTATTTTCTTGAATCACAAACAATACTTTTTGATAATCTTCTTCTGAAATTTGATCTTTTATAGTTAATAAATCTTCTTCAGCAGCATCTCTCAAAGCCGTTACATTTAACAGTGAGGCAACGTTTTCACAAACCGCTCTTCTATTGTTATAAGCACTATCTGCCAAACTATGTTTTACATTTGTATTTATTAACAACAACTCATAATCTTCAAAATCAATTTCAAAAGGCGTTGCAATAGTGGTTCTACAATCTAACAATAAGGCCTTATTTTTTTGACCAAACATGCTTGCATATTGATCCATAATACCACAATTTACACCCACATAATTATGCTCCGCTTTTTGTGATATAAAAATCATTTCTTCTTTTGTTAACCCTAGATTAAACAAATCGTTTAAGCCAAAAACAATGCTATTTTCTAATGCTGCTGAAGACGACATTCCTGAGCCATTTGGAATATCACCCCCAAATACCACATTAAAATTTCCAACTTCAATTCCTTTCTTTTGAATTTCTCCAACAACTCCTAAAATGTAATTTCTCCAATCACCATCTTTTAAAGGCTTCACATTATTTATTGTGAATTCAAATTTCTCATTTAAATCACTTGCAATGGCAACACTTACATTTGCATTACTTTTGCTTATGGCAGCAATTATCCCTTTATCAACAGCTGCTGGAAAAACAAATCCGTCGTTATAATCAGTATGTTCTCCAATAATATTAATTCTTCCAGGAGAAAAAACGAGTATCGACTCTTCAATAAAGTTTTCTGAAAACTCTTTGGCTATTTTACTTTTTAATTCAATATTCATTACGCTATGTTTGATTTATGCTACTATTTTTTTATAATGAATTCCTTAAAATAAAGGAATTACAATTTTCAATTTGCTGATGTTCATTTTCAACAATCATATTTGCTAATGTTTCACCCATTTTATTAAAATCGGTTGAAATTGTTGTGATTCCCCCTTCAATAATTTCTTTTAAGAGAGTATCATTGTATGAAATAATACCTATATCAACTCCTAGTTTTAGTGTTGAACTCAATATTTTTTTCATAATTCTTATTAAATTCCGATCATCAGGAATTATATAGGTTTCGCCCTTTTGTGGCGCTCGATTCTCAAAAGAATTTACCACTTCAAAATCAAATGAATGTTCTTTACAAAAACGCTTAAAACCCGTTAACATTCCTAAAGGCTGCCTTTCTTGAAATAACAAAATAAGCTTATTGTACTTCTTTAAATACGCTTCTCCTTTTTTTAAATTCTTGTAAATATCATTTTCGAAGTCTTGAAAAATTGCAGCATAATCTGAAAGTTCCTCATGCATTTGATCTAAAATATACACTTTTTCTTTTGGTAATTTATCTAAAACTAAATGCGTGTTTTTTAAATTTGCAGGCATAATTACATAAGAATTGTAATTACCAATACTGTCGTAAATTAATTTACTAAACACATCATAATTAAAATGGTGAAAGAAAATATCAACCTGTATATCATCTCCAATATTTTTCAAAAAAGAATTGTATAAATCTTCTTTAAAGGCGTTTAGCTCGTCAAAAAGCACAAATATTTTTTGCGACAATCCCAAGTTTTCACTTTTAATATAATAGCCTTTTCCTGGAATTGAGTGAATAATACCTCGACTTTTTAATTGGTTATAAGCCATTAATACGGTATCCCTAGAAATTGAAAACTTTTTACAGATACTATTTATAGACGGAATTAAGTCGCCCTTCTTTAACTTTCCTTCTGAAATAGCATTTTCAACAGACAAAACAATTTGCTTGTATTTAGGAACACCAACGCTATCTTCAATTAAAATTAAATTCATAATTCAAATGTATAAAAAAAAACCATACTAGTACCTACTAGTTGTTATTTTTTATAAACACAAAAAAAGGCTAGCCAAAACTAACCTTAAATGTGCTATTTTTTTTGAAAACTATTTTAATTCATAAGAAAAAACTAAGTTCCAATCTCTTTTAACATGAAACTATTAATCCTTCAGGTATTCTTCAAAAGTTCCTTCGTAAAATCGAGGAAATATTTCAATACCAGATTTATCAAGCCTAGGCGCTTCTTCCCAAACAACTTTTAAACCAACTTGTTCATTTACCTTGTAGGTATCATGCCTAAAAACATAACCACCGTAAATATACTTCGATTTTAAGGCTTTAAAGAAACTTAAAAACTCACGCCCCATATAATACAAGTTTGTATTACAATCAACAGAAATTTCATAATTATAAAAAATTGGAGGATGCTGTGTTTGGTATGGTACAACATCATTTTCCGTTAATTCATCTTCTCTTACTTCTTTATTTTTCATTTTAAGAAAAGTAGATTCTTTAATAGGCAAAACAATGCTATGACCTGAATAATAGCCCGCATCATCGGTAATTATTAAATTTAATTCGGGAAGTAATTTAATACTTTTTTCAATAGCCTTTAAAATACTGTTGGGTACTTCTTTTTGAAATTCGAAATATTTAACCAAGTATTTCTTATCAAAATTAAAATCGATGGTACGAATATTGTTATTTTTTGAACCCAACTCTTTTTTAAACCATAGTGCATCTGGTGTTTCATTTGATATTTCTGACAAAGAATATTTTCGAATTCTAAAATCGTAAAAAGTAGGTATTACAACTGCTGCATTTAAATTACGAACCAATTGGTAAGGCAATAATGTTTTTACCACAATTTCTTCTTCCTTCTCACTTTTCACCAAAGTTTGTCCTTTTTCCCACCGTTGAATTGTACGTGTATCAACATTCAATAAATCTGCAAAACTTGTTTGAGATAAATTATTAAACGCCCTATAATCAATTAAAAGTTCACCAATAGATTCGTACCTCTTCATATACATATATTTAACCTGAATTTTGTAAAAATAGGTAAAAAAAGATTACTTAACATGCTGTATCGGGTTACAAAATAGCCTTTTAACATAATTTAACCGCATCTAATCATCGTAAACAAATTTCAAATGATACATCAAGTAATTTCTAGTATTAAATTATTATCAACTTTAAAAATTAATAAAGAATAAAACAAAATTATTTGATTTAAAAATTATTAGAATCTCAAATTCAGATTATTTAGTAACTTCGCAGCGAGAAATTTATCCTTGTGAAAAAAACAAACGAAAACTCTACCAACATCAATAAATTCATCAGTAGTACTGGTATTTGTTCACGTAGAGAAGCTGAGAAATTTATACTTGACGGAAAAGTGACTATCAATGGGAAACCTGCACAATTAGGTAACCGTATTTTTGATGGAGACACTGTTAAGGTAAACGGACAATCGCTAAAAGCAAAACCAAAAACACTGTATATTGCTTACAATAAACCTGTTGGAATTGTTTGTACAACAGATTCAAAAGAGCGAAACAATATTGTTAATGCTATTGGGCATCCTGAACGCTTATTTCCAATTGGAAGGTTAGACAAACCTTCACAAGGTTTAATTTTTTTAACCAACGATGGTGATATTGTAAATAAAATTCTGAGAGCTGGCAACAACCACGAAAAGGAATATGTAGTTTCTGTAGATACCCCAATTACGCCTGAATTTATTCAAAAAATGAGTAACGGTATCCCTATTTTAGGAACTACTACAAAAAAATGTTTGGTTGAAATGGTGAATAAAACCACTTTCAAAATAACATTAACGCAAGGTTTAAATAGGCAAATTAGAAGAATGTGCGAGTATTTGAATTATGAAGTTACAAAACTAAAACGCACCCGAATTATGAATGTTCATTTAGAACGATTGGCTGAAGGTGCCTGGCGTGAATTGACTGATGATGAAATGTCGCTAATAAATGAAATGACTTCCTCGTCCTCTAAAACAGAAGAAGCTTCTAAAAGTGTTCAAAAAAAAACACCTCCTAAAAAGAAATTTATTCCTAAAAGCACCAACAAACGTTTTCAACCTAAAAGAAAAAAAAGACGTTAAGCAATTTAAATACAAATGCTTTTTACCCTTAAACTTTTGACTTTTAAACTTTCAACATTAAAAGTTATATAACTATCTTTGCCGACTATGCAATTTGAATTAAAATCTAAAGACGCTCAAAGTAAAGCAAGAGCTGGTGTTATTACTACCGATCACGGTACTATTGAAACTCCTATATTTATGCCTGTAGGTACTGTAGGTACTGTAAAAGGTGTACACCAAACCGAATTAAAAGACGAGATAAATCCTGATATTATTTTAGGAAATACATACCACTTATACTTACGTCCTCAAACTAAAATTTTAGAGCAAGCTGGTGGTTTGCATAAATTTATGAATTGGGATCGGAATATATTAACAGACAGTGGTGGTTATCAAGTTTATTCGCTTTCTGGAAGAAGAAAAATTAAAGAAGAAGGTGTTAAATTTAAAAGTCATATTGATGGCTCTTACCATACATTTACTCCAGAAAATGTAATGGAAATTCAACGTTCTATAGGAGCTGATATTATTATGGCTTTTGACGAATGCACACCATACCCTTGCGATTATAACTACGCAAAGCGTTCTATGCACATGACACATCGTTGGTTAACGCGTTGTATCAATCATTTAGAAAAAGTACCTTTTAAATACGATTATAGCCAAACCTTTTTTCCTATTGTACAAGGAAGTACTTACAAAGATTTAAGAAAACAATCTGCTGAATACATTGCTTCAGTTGGAGCTGAAGGAAATGCAATTGGTGGACTTTCAGTAGGTGAACCTGCAGAAGAAATGTATGAAATGACTGAAGTTGTTACTGCTATTCTTCCTGAAGATAAACCACGTTATTTAATGGGTGTTGGTACTCCTATTAATATTTTAGAAAATATTGCCTTAGGTATTGATATGTTTGACTGTGTTATGCCAACTCGTAATGCACGAAACGGTATGCTTTTTACAGCGCATGGTAGCATAAACATTAAAAACAAAAAATGGGAGAACGATTTTTCTGCTATTGATGAAATGGGAATTACGTTTGTAGACACCATGTATTCAAAAGCCTATTTACGCCATTTATTTGCTTCCAAAGAATTGTTAGGAAAACAAATTGCTTCTATTCATAATTTGGGATTTTATTTATGGTTGACTAGAGAAGCAAGAAAGCATATATTAGCCGGAGATTTTACCGAATGGAAAAACCGCATGGTAAAACAAATGGATAAACGATTGTAATACTTAATTCTCGTAAAAAAATAATTAAACTTGAGAATATTAGACAAATACATATTAAAAAAATACCTCAGTTCATTTATATTAGTATTGGTACTATTAATACCTATTGCTATTGCTATTGATGTTGCTGAAAAAGTAGACAAATTTTTACGCCATGCTAATTTATCAGTAGGAGAAATTATTAGAGATTACTATGTAAACTTTGTTGTAATTTACGGAAATACTTTTATGCCTTTAGCACTGTTTATAGCTGTTATATTTTTCACCTCAAAACTGGCTGGAAACACTGAAATTATTGCAATTCATTCTGCTAAAATTTCGTTTACACGTTTTTTAAAACCTTATTTTATTGGAGCTACAATTGTTACGGTTTTTGCCTTAACTATGAATCATTTTGTAGTACCTAAGAGTAACGAAATATTCGATAAATTTAATTTAACCTATGTAAAAAGCAAAAAATTAAACACCAATTATATTTCAAATATTAACTTACAATTAGGTCCGAACGATTATATTTTTATCAAAAATTATAGCGTTGACAGAAATAAAGGTTTTAATTTTTCTTATGAAATTTTTGAAGAGAATAAACTGACTCAAAAATTAATGGCCGATAATATTCGTTGGATTGAAAAAGACAGTACGTATACTTTAATAAATTATAGAAAACGATTTATCTTAAAAGATCGTGATAGTATTGTACATGGAAACAAATTAGATACTGTTTTTAATTTTGAACCAAAAGATTTAGTTAACATCGATTACATGGCAAAAGAAATGAATTCGATTGAATTAAATAGGTACATTAATCAATCAAAAGAACGTGGTGTTAGCAACCTAAATAGTTATTTGGTTGAACTACATAAAAGAACTAGCTTACCAATATCATCTTATATTTTAACCTTTTTAGCCGTTTCATTAGCATCTAGAAAAAAACGAGGAGGAATGGGGGTAAATTTAGCAATTGGAATTACATTAATGTTTGTTTATGTTTTTTTATTAAAAATTGCTGAAGTTTTAGGTGCAGGAGCCGACACTAATCCACTTGTTGTGGTATGGTTACCTAATATTTTCTTTGGCGCTTTAGCCTTATATTTATATTTAAAAAATGCCAAAAACTAATTTAAAAAATTACTTACATCTTCATTTATTAGTTTTTATTTGGGGGTTTACGGCTATTTTAGGCGCATTAATTAATATTGATGCAATTCCGCTAGTTTGGTACCGTATGCTATTGGCAACAGTTATTGTTTTTATTTACTTTATTGTTCGAAAAAAAACATTAAAAGTAAATTCAAAAGCATTACTGAAATTTTTTATAGGAGGTGTACTTATTGCACTGCATTGGATTTTCTTTTTTTCAGCCATAAAAGTGTCAAACATTTCAGTAGCTTTAGTTTCAATGAGTACAGGTGCTTTATTTACATCGCTCATAGAACCTTTCTTTTTTAAACGGAAATTAATTCCATTAGAACTCATTTTCGGATTAATTGTAGTTGGTGGTTTGTATCTAATTTTTAACGTAGAAAGCCAATATACTTTAGGTATTGTTTACGCATTATTTGCTGCTTTTTTATCAGCATTATTTACCGTTTTAAACGGATTATATATTCAAAAACACAATGCTGATGTAATTTCATTTTATCAACTATTTTTTGGCGTTGCATTTATAACCATTTATATTTTATTTACTACAGGTTTTACAACTGAAAGTTTTAGTTTAACCAATTCAGATATGTTATACCTATTTATTTTAAGTAGTATTTGTACCGCTTATGCTTTTATTGTTTCGGTTAAAATAATGAAACATCTTACGCCATATACGGTTATGCTAACTATAAATTTAGAACCTGTATATGCTATTATACTTGCCTTACTAATTTTTGGCGATAAAGAAAAAATGAGCACACCTTTTTATTTCGGTGCACTTATCATATTAACAACTGTAATTACAAATGGAATACTGAAAAATAAAAAAAAGGGCTAAATTAGAGCCTTGATTTTTAGAAGTTATTATATTTGTAGCTACAATCAAAAGTAAAGACATGGAATATTTAGATTTTGAATTACCAATTAAAGATTTAGAAGAACAACTTACTAAATGCGCACTTATTGGTAAAGAAAGTGATGTAGATGTAACTGAAAGTTGCAAAAACATTGAGAAAAAATTGCTAAAAACCAAAAACGATATTTACAAAAACTTAACAGCTTGGCAACGCGTACAGCTGTCTAGACACCCAAACAGACCATACACTTTAGATCATATAAACTCATTTTGTGGTGAAACTTTTATGGAATTACATGGAGATAGAACTGTGAAAGACGATAAAGCAATGGTTGGTGGTTTAGGTAAAATTGGAGACCAATCTTTTATGTTTATTGGTCAACAAAAAGGATATAATACCAAAACCAGACAATACAGAAATTTTGGAATGTCTAATCCTGAAGGCTACCGCAAAGCATTGCGTTTAATGAAAATGGCTGAAAAGTTTGGAATTCCTGTTGTTACTTTATTAGACACCCCTGGTGCATACCCTGGTTTAGAAGCTGAAGAACGTGGTCAAGGTGAAGCTATTGCTAGAAACATTTTAGAAATGTCTCGCTTAAAAACACCTATTATTACTGTTGTTATTGGTGAAGGTGCTTCTGGAGGTGCTGTAGGAATTGGTGTTGGAGATAGAGTTTATATGATGGAAAACACTTGGTATACTGTTATTTCTCCTGAATCTTGTTCTTCTATTTTATGGAGAAGTTGGGAACATAAAGAAGAAGCTGCCGAAGCGTTAAAATTAACTGCTGAGGATATGAAAAAATTAAATATTATTGACGGTATTATTAAAGAGCCGCTAGGTGGTGCCCACTACGATAGAGAGAATGCCTTTAAAGAAGTTGAAAAAACTATTTTAGCAGCTTATGATGAACTGAAAGATTTAACTCCAAAAATGCTTGTTAAAAAGCGAATGGAAAAATACCTTAAAATGGGTGAATTTAAAGGCTAAAAAATAATAAAAAACCTCTCATTTTTGAGAGGTTTTTTTTATTATTTTTATGCTCTATGTACATACTTACTCCTTTACAAATTGCACTAGCCGATAAAGCTACTATAAATAATACCAAAATCACATCATTAGAATTAATGGAGCATGCAGCAACACTTTGTTTTGAGTGGTTGCACTCACGGCTTCAAGGTCAAAACATAAAAATTCATGTGTTTTGTGGAATTGGAAATAATGGAGGAGATGGCCTTGTAATGGCACGTCATTTATTTCAACATGGGTATAATGTAAATTGTTATATTGTAAATTTCAGCGACAAACGTAGCCCTGAGTTTTTAACAAATTACAGCCGTTTAAAAGAATTAGGTAAATGGCCAAAAATTATTAATAATGAAAGAGAATTCCCCGAAGTAGATTTTGAAGATATTGTAATAGATGCCATTTTTGGAATTGGTCTCAATCGAAAACCATCAGGATTTACAAAAAAATTAATACAATACATCAATAGCACTAAAGTTTTTACCCTAGCTATTGACTTTCCTACTGGAATGTTTGGAGATAAATCTGTAACCGACAAAACATCGGTATTACGAGCAGGGCACACTTTAACTTTTCAAACACCAAAAATAGCTTTCTTACTCCCTGAAAACAATGAGTTTATAAATACTTGGGAAGTGCTAGATATAGGTTTAGATACCCATTTTATTGAGAGCCTATTACCTACTACCCATTACATCACTAAAAACGATGTAATCCCAATGTACCAGTCTAGAAACAAATGGTCGCATAAAGGCACATTTGGGCATTCGCTAATAATTGGCGGTAGCTTTGGAAAAATTGGAGCAGTAACACTAGCAACAAAAGCGGCCTTAAAAATTGGCAGCGGATTGGTTTCTGCATATTTACCTAAATGCGGTTATCAGATTCTACAAATTTCAGTACCCGAAGCAATGGTTGAAGTTGATTCTGAAAAACTATTGACGTATTATAATTTTAAAACAAAACCAACTGTAATAGGAATAGGTCCTGGAATGGGCACTGCAGATAAAACTGCCGTTGGATTTGAAGCTTTTTTAAAAGAAAATAAAACGCAATTAGTGATTGATGCTGATGCGATAAACTTACTTTCAAAAAACGAATCATTACTACAATATTTACCAAATAAATCAGTATTAACACCACACCCTAAAGAATTACAACGTTTATTAGGAAGTTGGAAAAATGACTATGAAAAATTAGAAAAAGCTATTTCTTTTTCAACAAAGTACAATGTTATTTTAGTTATAAAAGGGGCACATACTACAGTGGTTGACAAACAGCAATTGTACATAAATTCAACTGGAAATCCGGCTTTGGCCACCGCAGGAAGCGGGGATGTATTAACGGGTATCATTACAGGCTTAATTGCCCAAGGTTACCAACCTTTACATGCCTCCATTTTTGGAGTGTATTTACACGGTAAAACTGCAGATTTGGCACTTCAAAAAACAAGCTACGAAACATTTACAGCAACTACTATTTTAGATTATTTAGCTGAAGCCATTTTAGATTTATTTCATCAAGAAGAAATAGCTGAAAGTGAAGCGTAACTTAACTTTATTGAACCTAAAAAAGGCTGAAATTGGAAAATTTCAGCCTTTTTTATTCTTAATTTTTGAATTGGTTAAATTCCTAATTCTGTGAAAAAACTTTTTATATTTGGATTTGAAGGTCTCAACGTATTTGAATCAACAATATTCCCTTTTGGATCAATTAATAAAAATCTTGGGATACTATTAATACCATAAGCTTGAATAAAATCAGAACTAAAATCTTTATCTGCAAATAATTGTACACCACCTAATTGCTCTTCTTCAACCATTTTTAACCAACTATCATGGCTACCTCTTTTACCATCAACATTATCAACAGAAATACTTACAAACGTAATATTTTTTCCGTGGTATTCCTTTTCTAAAAGTTTTAAAGATGGAATCTCACGTTTACAAGGTCCACACCAGGTTGCCCAAACATCAATATATACATATTTCCCTTTCAAATCGCTTAATGAAGTTGTTCCTCCAGCAAAATTTTCATAATCTGTAAAAACTGGCGATGGTTTTCCTTTGGCTAATTTCACTAAATTAGCATGATTTTGCTGATAATTACTTTCAACATAAGCAAAAAGACGTTTATCACTTTGCCCTACCATTTCAACTATAGTTGAATCTACTTTAGAAATATCAACTTCTGATATATTAAACGCTGCTTTAGCCTCACTAAGTTTTACATCGTATGCTGCTTTTTCTAATTTAAAATAAGACTGAGGATCTCCATAATCACTCATAAAAAACGCTGCTTTTTCTTGTAAATATGTATTTGTTTCAGCTCCTACTCCTGAAAATTCAATTGAATTTTCAGCTTCAATAAACTTTAAACTTAAATCGTACCCATTTTTTAAAAAAAGTGAAGATCTACTATTACCTGTAATTAATCCATAGATTCCTTCAGGAGCTTTTAATGTATCTGAAAACGTTCCGTCATCATTTACATCAATTGTTTTAGAATATCCTTTTCCTTTTATTAATACGGTAGAAACACCCTCATTCACTTCCCCCCTTAATGCCGAAAAATCTTTCTCTTGTGACGTACAAGAAGTCATAACTACAACTACAAAAACCCAAATAATATTTTTCATTTATCTTTTATATTTTATATTTTTAATTCATTAAATAATTCAATTAATTTTTCACTTGATGGTCTTGGAGCATTTGAATTTACAATATTTCCCTCTGTATCAATCAAAATAAATCTAGGAATACCTTTTATTAAATAATCCTGAACAAATTGAGATTCCCAATCTTTGTCGGCAAATAATTGAACTCCTTTCAACTCCATATCCTCAACCATTTTTTTCCAGGTTTCGTGATCTTTTTGTTTATCAACCGAGATACTTACAAATTCAATATTTTTACCATGATACTTTTTCTCTACTTCTTTTAATGAAGGTATTTCACGCTTACAAGGCCCGCACCAAGTTGCCCAAACATCAACATAAACATATTTCCCTTTAAAATCGTCTAATGAAGTTGTAGCACCTTTAAAGTTCTCATAATTCTCAAATTTAGGAGAAGGTTGCCCTTTAGCAACAGTTTTAAGCTTGTTATAACTTTTTGCTATTTCGGCCTTATATTCTTCATTGGTTGAATTGTCCATATAGAACTTATAATATGCTTCTAAAGTTTCAGTATACGTAATTCCGTATTTTGCATCATTATATAGCAACTTGTTTTTTATAGTTGCGCTTGTTGCCTTACTTAAAGCCATTAAAGATGCCAAATCTTCTGCAATTGAATCTTGCTCAATTAATTTAACAGCTTCGTCACTATAATAATTAGTTACAATGTTTTGATAACTTTTTGAATATAAAAAATCTTCTTCATTATTAAAATCTGAAACTTTTTCAACATCTTTTAAAAAGTCTTCTGAAACTTTAAAGCCTTCCTTTTTAGCATAATATTTATGATAAACTTCATAAATATTTAACTGATGAATGTATTCATAATTAATATTACGTAATTCCATTGCTTTAAATCCTTCTGAAATACCTTTGAAATTTTCTAAAATAGCTGTTGTTTCATTTTTAATTTCTAAACGATTCGCTTTGTATTCCGTTGCTTCTTGTTTATAAATTTCTTGTCCGCTTCCAACAATCTCCTTCACCTTTTTGTTTTTTGCCAACAGGTAATTTGAAATTTCGGAACCTTTACCTGAAACAACAATAGTGTTACCCATTTTTTTTGTATCAAACTCAACTGCCAATACATTACCATTTTCAATAAAAATTTCAACACCGTTTTTACCTTGTAACAACCAGTATATAGTTGGTTGCACTCTTAAAGTGTCTAAAAATGTCCCATCTTTATTTACATTTATTACTTGCTTAAAATACCTATCTGGACTTATTATCATTAAATCTTCATTAGATGTATTGGTAATCTTTCCCGAAATAATAGCATAATCTACAGGTGCTTCATTTTTACATGAAACTACCGAAATCAATACTATTAGAAGCCATATTTTTTTCATTATACGTTGAAGCTTTTTTATAAGCTACCAAAGATAAAATTAAATAATCAATTACCTAAACAGCTAAATATTTTAACAAATAATTTGCATATATTACTTAGAATATAGAATTTTAAAGACTTAAAACATTCAAATGAATAGCATCCATTTTATTAATAATGAAACAATTACGTTCGAATTATTAGATTCTCTTATTTTTTCTGATAAAAAATTAAAACTTTCTGAAAAAGCTATTGAAAGCATTGAAAATTGTAGAAAATATTTAGATAAAAAAATAAAAAAGGACGCTTCACCTATCTATGGCATAAATACTGGGTTTGGATCTTTATGCAATGTAAAAATTAACAATGAAAATTTACAATTGCTTCAAGAAAATTTGGTAATGAGTCATGCGTGTGGCACAGGTAGTGAGGTGCCAAAAGAGATTGTAAAGTTAATGTTGTTTCTTAAAATACAATCTTTAAGTTATGGATACTCTGGTGTTCAGGTTGAAACTGTACAACGCTTGATTGATTTTTACAATAATGATATTATACCTGTGGTGTATACGCAAGGTTCGTTAGGAGCCTCAGGAGATTTAGCTCCTTTAGCTCATTTATCTTTACCTTTAATTGGTAAAGGAGAGGTTTATTATAATAATGAAAAGATTTTGAGTTGTAAATTATTAGAATTATTTAATTGGGATACTATACAACTAAAATCTAAAGAAGGATTGGCTTTATTAAATGGAACACAGTTTATGAGTGCTTACGGTGTTTCATTAATTTTAAAATCATTTAAATTATCATACCTAGCCGATTTAATTGGTACATTATCTCTTGAAGCTTTTGATGGAAGAAAATCGCCATTTAATAAACTAATTCATAAAATAAGACCTCATAACGGACAAATAAAAACAGCTAAGCGAATAAATGAGTTTTTAGAAAACAGTGAATTAATAAATGTTCCTAAAGAACATGTACAAGATCCCTATTCATTTAGGTGTATGCCACAAGTTCATGGTGCTAGTAAAGATGCTTTAGAATATTGCAAGCAAATATTTTTAACTGAAATAAATTCTGTAACAGACAACCCAAATATTTTTATAGAGGAAGATGAAATTATTTCTGGCGGAAATTTTCACGGACAACCATTGGCTTTAGCGTTTGACTTTTTAAGTATTGCTATGGCTGAGTTAGGAAATATTTCAGAAAGAAGAACTTTTCAATTGGTTTCGGGCTTACGAGATTTACCTCCATTTCTAGTAAAAAACCCAGGGCTAAATAGCGGTTTTATGATACCACAATATACCGCCGCTAGTATTGTAAGTCAAAATAAACAATTGGCAACACCATCATCAGTAGATTCTATTGTTTCAAGTAACGGACAAGAAGATCACGTTAGTATGGGAGCAAATGGTGCTACAAAAGCAAAAAAAATAGTTGACAATATTGAAACCATTTTAGCCATAGAATTACTAAATGCTTCACAAGCTTTACATTTTAGATTTCCTCTAAAATCATCTCCATTTTTAGAATCGTTTTTACAATCCTACAGAAGTGAAGTTCCTTTTATTGAAAATGATATTGTGTTAAGTACTGAAATAAAAAAGACAATTTCATTTATTCATAATTTAGGAATTGACACAAATGAGTTGTTTTAAATTTAGATAAAATAAAAAAAGCGATAGGTATGCCTATCGCTTTTAATTCAAACAATTTATAATGTTATTTTCTTTTATTCTTATAGTTATATTGGTTTATTAAGCGGTTATTATATTACACCAAATATACATACAAATTAAAACACTTACAAACCTAAAATTGTATTTTTCACAATTTATTAACACTTAAACTTTACAAATTAAATATTTACACAAATAAATTAATTTAAATTAATAAAAACTCAAAAAAAAAACAGATCTATCAGTTTTTTCAAATAGTAAAATTCTTAAAATTTTGTATAAAAAAAACGATAAACTTAATGCCTATCGTTTTTAAAATTATTTTTATTAGATATTATAACCCAAATCTTCTTTTACTGTTCCAAGTAGTACTTTTTGTATTTCTAAAATCAAGTACTAAACCTCTTTTTTTAGTTTCTTCGTTTTTTCTTTTTTTAGTCGCTTTCATATTTCCGTTATTTTAGACTGCAAAATTACAACATAACTAAAGGTTAAGAATTAACTATCCTATCTTAAAAAATTATGAATGTATAAAGAAAAACTATGCTATTTTATACAATGTTAATTCTAGTGAATACGATACTTAAACATAACATTTCCTTTAGGCATAGGCACTAAATTTGCTTCGGTATATTCAGCATTAAATATATAATTTGCAGTAAAAGAAAACTGCGTTCCATTTTTTAAGTTGGCTGTAATTCTAACATCAACTAAGTTCTATCTTTCACCATCAGTGCGCTGTACATATCTGTACGATATGTTTTCAGTAAAAATTGGAGTCACTTGAAAATTGAGCCCTGTATTCAATTAACACTTGATACTATGTAAAGAGTATTTTGTATATACAACTCCTGCATCTAAAATATCATCATTAATTAA
>CBDUAL010000031.1:0-16700 GCA_965365125.1 uncultured Lutibacter sp. | reverse complement strand
TCACCAGTTTTTTATAGTGTTTTGGCAAGAAGTGGTTATTTTCCTGTGGAAGAATTGGCTACGTTTAGAATATTAAACACGCGTTTACAAGGGCATCCAACAACACATGAAGGATTGCCAGGTGTTCGTATGGCTTCAGGGTCTTTAGGTCAGGGAATGAGTGTTGCGTTAGGTGCGGCTCAAGCTAAAAAACTAAACGGAGATAACAGGTTGGTATATACACTTCACGGAGATGGTGAGTTGCAAGAAGGTCAAAACTGGGAAGCAATTATGTATGCAGCTGGTAAAAAAGTAGATAATTTAATTTCAACTATTGATTATAACGGACAGCAAATTGATGGTTCTACAGACCACGTTATGCCAATGGGAGATTTAAAAGCAAAATTTGAAGCTTTTGGATGGATTGTTTTGGAAGAAGAAAAAGGGAATGATATTGAAAGTATTCAAAAAGTTTTGGCTGAAGCTAAATCTTTAACCGGAAACGGAAAACCTGTTTGTATTTTATTACAAACAGAAATGGGTAACGGAATTGATTTTATGATGCATACACATGCTTGGCACGGTAAAGCACCAAGTGATGCTCAGTTGGAAGATGCTTTAAATCAAAACCCTGCAACATTAGGCGATTATTAAACCTTAGTGTTTAAATTTATATAAATTAACTAAAAACCTCTTTTATGAAACATTGAAAGAGGTTTTTTTGTAATTTTTTTAGGACAAGTAACAGCTATCATTTGTAAGTTTATAATTAAATTTACGTCTGTTCTCAATAATATTAAATTTAATAAATGAAAATAGGAATTGTTTGTTATCCAACCTTTGGAGGAAGTGGAGTAGTAGCAACTGAATTAGGAATGGCTTTGGCTCAAAAAGGGCATCACGTACATTTTATCACATATAAACAGCCAGTTAGGTTAGATTTTATATCAAATGATATTCATTTTCATGAAGTCTTTGTCGAAGAATATCCTTTATTTCATTTTCAACCGTATGAATTAGCATTGTCAAGCAAAATGGTTGAAGTAGTTGAAATGTATGATTTGGAAATTTTACACGTACATTATGCAATTCCGCACGCCTATGCTGCATATATGGCAAAACAAATGTTGAAGGAAAAAGGAATTGATATTAAAGTTGTAACTACATTACACGGAACAGATATTACACTTGTAGGAAGTCACCCCAACTATAAAACAGCGGTTGAATTTAGTATCAATAATTCTGATGTAGTAACTACGGTTTCAGAAAGTTTAAAGAATGATACCTTACGCTTATTCAATATTAAAAAAGAAATACACGTAATTCATAATTTTATTGATTTTGAAAAATATCCTGAAATTCATGCTGAAGAGTGCAAGCGAAATACCATTGCAAAGGATAGTGAACGCATAATTACACATATCAGTAATTTACGCCCGGTTAAAAGAGCAACCGATGTTATGGATATTTTTTATAAAATTCAAAAAGAAATTCCATCAAAATTATTATTAGTAGGTGAAGGACCCGATAGAGAAGCCATAGAATTTCAAGCAAAACAATTAGGAATTTTAGATCGAGTTTTATTTTTAGGAAATAGCAACGAGGTAAATAAATTACTTTGTTATTCAGATTTATTTTTACTGCCTTCTCAAACTGAAAGTTTTGGTTTGGCAGCTTTGGAAGCTATGGCTGCAAGAACTCCAGTTATTTCAACAAATGCAGGTGGTTTACCCGAAGTAAATATTCAAGGAGAAACCGGGTTTTTAAGCGATGTAGGTGATACCGATGATATGGCTAAAAACGGAATTTTTATTTTAGAAAACGATGAAAGATTACAGCAGTTTAAGCAAAATGCTTTAGCACAGGCAAAACGTTTTAGTTTACAAAACGTTTTACCCGCGTACAAAGAACTGTATCGTGAAGTTGTTGTTGGTTGTTGTTAGTATTTAACTTTTTATAATTGGTAAAACTAAGATTATTTTAATTTACACCTAGTCTCTAATTCCTGCTCAATTAACTATTGTAATAATCTAACGCTTCAATTAATAAGGCTTTATCAACTTTACAATCAAATTTAAAGTTTTCATAACTGGTTAAAAGCACAAAATTTACTTGACCACCAACATTCTTTTTATCGTGAATTAAAAGCTCAATAATAGGATTGTAATCCGTCTTATTAATTTGAATTTTTTCATAAATCTTAAGACTTTGCTTTTTGATTTCTTCGACTTCTTCCGAAGGGAAATTTAATAGTTTTGCCGAAATATAACATTCCGTAATCATACCAATGGCAATAGCCTCACCGTGAGTTAATTTTTCTTTCTCTTCAGATTCTAAAAAATACGATTCAATGCCGTGGCCTAAGGTATGTCCAAAATTCAATACTTTACGCAAACCACCTTCTTTTGGGTCTTCAGTAACAACTTCGTTTTTAATTTCTATTGAACGGTGAATAAGAGTACTAATATTTTCAAGAGAAAGTACATTAAAACTTCTAATTTTATTCCATATAGTTACATCGTACGTTAAGCCATATTTAATAATTTCAGCTAAACCCGATTTGATTTCTCGGTCAGAAACTGTAGTTAAATATTGAGTATCAATTAGTACCATTTCAGGATCAGAAAACAATCCAATTTGATTTTTCAACACCCCTAAATCAACACCTGTTTTACCGCCAACAGAAGCATCAACCATGCTTAATAACGTAGTTGGTATGTTAATAAAAGCAATACCTCTTTTAAATGTTGAAGCTACAAAGCCACCTAAATCTGTAATTACGCCACCACCTAAGTTAATCATTAAACTTTTTCGGTCAGCACCCAAATCTGTAAGTGCATGCCAAACACCGGTGCAAGTATCTAAATTCTTATTTTCTTCACCAGCTTCAATTTCAATAATTTCAATTTCTTGAGTGGTTTCAAGAGCTTGTAATAAAATAGGTAGGCAATTTTCGTTGGTATTCTCATCTACTAAAATAAATATTTTAGAAGGCAGAGTATCAACAATATATTTATTTAACTTAATATATGCGTCTTCTTCAAAATTTACGTAGTAATTATTGGATAATATAGGTTGCATTTTGGATAATATTTTTGTGCAAATTAAGGGCAAAAATATGAAAAAATAAACGGTTTGTAATTATCTTTGTTAAAACATAATTTAAATGGAGAAAATATTTGACAATACAGAGGTTGCCTTTGAGGTAAAATCAAATTCAGAGATTGATAGAGCCTTTTTTTTGTTTGAAATGATAAAGCGTGAACCCTTAGTAAAAATAGGGACAGCAATGACTAAATTTGCGTTAAAAACGCACTTACCGGTTGAAGGTTTGATAAGAGCCACCGTATTTGACCATTTTTGTGGTGGTGTTACAGAAATTGATTGTATGACTACCATTGAAAAAATGTATACAAAAAAAGTACATGCTGTTTTAGATTATTCGGCTGAAGGAAAAGAAGATGATGAGCAGTTTGACTTAACAATGCAGAAAACTCTAGATAACATTAAGTTTGGTAAAGAAAAAGATAGTGTACCCTTTGCAGTTTTTAAACCTACGGGGTTTGGTAGATTAGAAGTTTATAGAAAATTAACTGAGGGTGAAGTATTAAGCGAACAGGAAGCAAAGGAATGGAATCGTATAAAAGAAAGATACGATATTGTTTGTAAAGCAGCTTTTGACAGAGATGTTCCTTTATTAATTGATGCTGAAGAAACGTGGATGCAATCCGCAGCCGACAATTTAATTGAAGAAATGATGGTTAAATACAATACAAAAAAAGTAATTGTGTTTGGTACGTTACAATTATACCGTTGGGATCGTTTAGATTATTTGAAAAAACTACATAAAAGAGCTAAGGAGCAAGGTTTTAAAATAGGGATGAAATTGGTTCGTGGTGCGTATATGGAAAAAGAACGTGAGCGAGCAGCAGAAAAAGGGTATAAAGATCCAATTTGTGAAAATAAGGCGGCTACCGATAAAATGTTTAATGATGTGTTAACTTACATGTTTAATAACATTGAAGATATGGCTGTTTTTGCGGGTACACATAATGAAGAGAGTTCTTATTTATTAATGGATTTATTAGCTAAATCTGCAATTGATAAATCTGATAAAAGAATTTGGTTTGGACAGTTATACGGAATGAGCGACCATATTAGTTATAACTTATCTAAACACGGTTACAATGTAGCTAAGTATTTACCTTATGGGCCTGTAAGAGATGTAATGCCTTATTTAATTAGACGTGCAGAAGAAAATACATCGGTAGCTGGCCAAACAAATAGAGAACTCGAACTATTAAAAAGAGAACGAGAACGGCGAAAAGTTTAAATCGTTTTTATTATTTATGAAAAGGCTGTTTAAAAGTATCAAAGCTCGTTATTCTGAATTTATTTAATCATATCTTTTCTTAATTTATAAAAATAGGAATTCGTGAATCTTCGATTTCAGAATCTCATCATACTGATAATCAATCATTATAAGAATTTGAATCAAACTTGCTTGCTAGACAGGCAGGTTCAGGTTGACGCAAAGTTAACTTTTTAGATAGCCTCTTTTTTATTTTACTGTATATCAATATGTTAATTAAAAATTATTATTTTTAATTGGTGCTGTAAAACAAAATAAAACAACTACTTTTGCAGCTGCTAAAAAACATTATATGCAATCTATTAGAAACATAGCTATTATAGCTCACGTTGACCACGGTAAAACAACGTTGGTTGATAAAATTATTGATCAAGCTCATATATTAGATGAGCGTAAAGTACGTACAGATTTATTATTAGATAATAATGATTTGGAACGTGAACGTGGAATTACCATTTTATCTAAAAATGTATCAATCAATTATAAAGGTGTAAAAATTAACGTAATTGATACTCCTGGTCACGCCGATTTTGGTGGTGAAGTTGAACGCGTTTTAAAAATGGCTGATGGTGTGTTGCTTTTAGTTGATGCTTTTGAAGGGCCAATGCCACAAACTCGCTTTGTATTAGGTAAAGCTTTAGAATTAGGATTAACACCTATTGTGGTTATTAATAAGGTTGATAAACCAAATTGTACACCAGATATAGTTCACGATAAAGTATTTGACTTAATGTTTGCTTTAGATGCAACTGAAGAACAATTAGATTTTGCAACTGTTTATGGTTCTGCAAAAAATGGTTGGATGAGTTATGATTGGAAAGATGAAACAGATAATATTGTACCTTTATTAGATTCTATTTTAGAAAATATACCTGAAGCTCCTTATCATGAAGGAACGCCACAAATGCAAATTACTTCATTAGATTTTACATCTTTTGTTGGTCGTATAGCAATTGGACGTGTATTTAGAGGAGATTTAGTTGAGGCAAAAGATTACATGCTTTGTAAAGCTGACGGTAGTTTTAAGAAAGTACGTATCAAAGAATTACATACATTTGAAGGTTTAGGTAAAAATAGAGCTGATAAAGTAAGAAGTGGAGATATTTGTGCAATTACAGGGATTGAAGGTTTTGATATTGGTGATACAATTGCTGATTTAGAAAATCCAGAAGCTTTACCAAGATTAAAAGTAGATGAACCTACTATGAGTATGTTATTTACAATTAACAACTCTCCATTTTACGGTAAAGAAGGTAAATATGTAACTTCTCGTCACTTACGTGATCGTTTGTTCAAAGAAACTGAAAAGAATTTAGCACTACGTGTTGAAGCTACAGATTCTGAAGATAAATTTAATGTTTTTGGTCGTGGAATTTTACATTTATCTGTTCTAATTGAAACAATGAGAAGAGAAGGGTATGAGTTACAAGTTGGGCGTCCACAGGTAATTATAAAAGAAATTGATGGTGTTAAATGTGAGCCTTATGAAACGTTAGTAATTGATGTTCCTGAACACTTAGCTAGTAAAGCAATTAACTTGGTAAGTTTAAGAAAAGGAGATATGTTGGTGATGGAACCTAAAGGAGATATGCAGCATTTAGAATTTGATATTCCTTCACGTGGTTTAATTGGTTTACGTAATAAAATATTAACGGCAACTCAAGGAGAAGCAATTATTAACCATAGATTACGTGGTTTTGATGCTTATAAAGGAGATATAGAGACTTCAATAAATGGAGCTTTAGTTTCTGGAGATGCAGGTAAAGCAACTGCTTATTCAATTGATAAATTAGGAGATAGAGGTATTTTCTTTATTGATATCAATCAAGAAATATATAAAGGTCAAATTGTAGGTGAAAATAATAGACAAGATGATATGTCAATTAACCTTACTAAAGGTAAAAAACTTACAAATGTTCGTAAATCAGGAACAGATACAGCTGTAAATATTGCTCCTAAGAAAGAATTTTCTTTAGAAGAATGTATGGAGTATATTAAGTCTGATGAATATTTAGAGGTAACGCCTTTAAGTTTACGTATGCGTAAAATATCTTTTAGATAATTAATTTTTTAAAGACATTATATAAACGCCTTCATTTATTTGAAGGCGTTTTTTTTGTTAGATAGTAGTAATGCTACTCAAGTTACCATGCTATTTAAATTTTAATCAGACATTTACATAAAATTAATGTTTATGAAAATTACATATTTATTGCTAATTGCAGTTTTTTCAATTGCTACAAGTTGTAAATTTGAAAACAAAACTGCTGCAGTTCTAAATACTAACAATGTTTCACAAGAAGGTTTAGTTCTTTTACAGCAAAAATGTTATGCTTGTCATTCCATAATTTCAAAATCTCATGATGAAATAATTGCACCTCCAATGGTGGCAGTAAAAAGACGCTATAAAATGTCTTATACTTCAGAAGAAGATTTTGTGAATGCACTTACAGAATGGGTGTTAGATCCAAAAAAAGAAAATGCATTAATGAGAGGTGCTGTTCAAAATTTTAATATCATGCCTAGGCAACCTTTTAATAAAGATGAGATTATTAAAATAGCAGAATATATGTATCATAATACTTTAGAAAACCCTGAATGGTTTGAAGTTCATTTTAAAGTAGAGCACCCTAATGGCATGGGAAATGGTAAGGGGAAAAATAAATTTAATAATTAATTTTCAGCATCTTGACTTGAAGTAGTTTTTGCTTTTTAGGAAGCAAAATATTTCAGAATAACTTTTCTATTTACACACTTTACAGGATATTACCCAATTTATCTAGCATTACCTAAATTATTTAAACATATCCATTCCCGGAATGTTTGGCATTCCGTCTTTTGCAGCAGCAGCTAATTCAGCCTCGCTAACGCTGTTGGCTTTATCTAACGCGGTATTTAAAGCAATTATTAAATAATCTTCAATTTCTTCTTTATCTGTTAATTCTTCAGAGATAGAAATATTTTTTACTTGTCTGTTTGCAGTAACAGTAACTTTTACCAATCCATTTCTAGCATCGCCGTCAATTAAAATGGTATTTAGTCTATTTTTTGTTTCTTCAATTTTTTGTTGAGCTTCTTTTAATTTGCCCATCATTCCAGATAAATCTCCAAACATTTTATTATATTTTTAACAAGTTACGTTTGCAAATATAGTATTTTTGCCGTTTAGAAAAATAACATAAATGTTAGTGAATAAAGTAGGATTGCCAAAAGCCGAGAAAAATGCAAAGAAGTTGGAGATGCACGGCGATGTAAGAATAGATAATTATTATTGGTTGAATGAAAAAGAAAACCCAAAAGTAATAGCTTATTTAAATGCTGAAAATGCTTATTTTGATGAAGTAACAGCGCATACAAATAAGTTGCAGGATGAGCTATTTACAGAAATGAAGGCTCGAATTAAGGAAGATGATGAGTCGGTTCCTTATAAAAAAAACAATTATTTTTACATTACAAAGTTTAAAAAAGGAGAACAATACCCAGTATATTCTCGAAAATTTCAAAACTTAGAAGCAAAAGAAGAAATTTTATTCGATGTTAATAAATTAGCCGAAGGGCATAATTATTTTCAGTTAGGCGGACTCTCAGTAAGTCCAAACAATAAATTGATTGCATTTGGTACAGATGCTGTTAGTAGAAGGCAGTATACACTTCAATTTAAAAATTTAGAAACAGGAGAATTATATCCTGAAAAAATTGAAAACACTACAGGAGGTGCTAGTTGGGCAAGTGATAACAAAACAGTGTTTTATACACAAAAAAATCCTACAACCTTAAGAAGTGAAAAAATATTTAGGCATGTTTTAGGTACAAATCCTTCTGAAGATGAGGTTGTTTTTGAAGAGAAAGATGAAGCTTTTAGCGTGTATGTGTATCGATCAAAATCTGAAAAATTCATCATTATTGGTTCATATAGTACGGTTTCTACCGAGTATAGAATTTTAGAAGCTGATAATCCAGCAGGAGCGTGTCGTGTTTTTCAACCAAGAGAAAGAGATTTGGAATACAGCATTGCGCATTACGATTCAGATTTTTATGTAATGACGAATAAAGATAAAGCTACGAATTTTAAATTAATGAAAACGTCGGATACACAAACCTTCAAAGAAAATTGGGTAGATGTAATTCCGCATAGAGAAGATGTTTTGTTAGAAGACATTTCAATTTTCAAGGATTTTTTAGTGCTAGAAGAGCGCACGAAAGGATTGAATAAAATACGAATTATTCATTGGGATAATTCAGAAGATTATTACCTTCCTTTTGAAGAAGAAACGTATGCTGCGGGCGTGTATTCAAACCCAGAGTTCGATACCAATATTATACGTTATGGATACAATTCTATGACAACTCCTAGCTCTGTTATAGATTTTAATGTAGCTGATAAAACAAAAACAATAAAAAAGGAAAGTCAGGTTTTAGGAGGTGAATTTGATAAAGAAAATTACAAAAGTGAACGTTTGTGGGCAACGGCAATTGATGGAGAAAAAGTAGCTATTTCTTTAGTGTATCATAAAAATACAAAGCTTTCAGAAAATACACCATTATTATTATACGGTTACGGTTCTTATGGTCATACGATAGATGCAGGTTTTAGTTCAACTCGATTAAGTTTGTTAGATAGAGGTTTTGTATATGCAATTGCACATATTAGAGGAAGTGAATATTTAGGTCGAAATTGGTACGAAAACGGTAAACTATTGCAGAAAAAAAATACATTCAACGATTTTATAGATTGTGCAAAGTTTTTAATTAATAAAAGATATACATCTCCTAAACATTTGTATGGCTATGGAGGTTCAGCAGGAGGCTTGTTAATAGGTGCCGTAATAAATATGGAGCCAGAGCTGTTTAATGGAGCTATTGCAGCAGTTCCTTTTGTGGATGTAGTTACCACAATGTTAGATGATACCATACCGTTAACAACAGGTGAGTACGACGAATGGGGTAATCCTAATCAAAAAAAATATTACGATTATATGAAGGAGTATTCTCCTTACGACAATGTAAAAAAGGCAAATTATCCAAATTTATTAGTAACAACAGGCTTACATGACTCTCAAGTGCAGTATTTTGAACCTGCAAAATGGGTTGCTAAGTTAAGAGAGTTGAAAACTAATGATAACTTATTGTTACTACATACAGATATGGAAACTGGTCATGGTGGGGCTTCTGGGCGTTTTGACGCTTTAAAAGAGACCGCAAGAGACTATAGTTTTATTATTGATCTAGAAGTTACATAGTCATTTAAAAAAAATTATTAAATTTGCATGTTGTAGTAATTAATCAAAATTCATAATATCATAATTTTGATGTTTTAATTAAACTATTAAAAATGACAAAAAATACTGGTATAAGTAACAATATTTTAGACCTTATAGGTAATACTCCTCTTATTAAGCTTAATAAAATAACAAAAGATCTTCCTGGTAAATTTTATGCGAAGTACGAAGGATTCAACCCAGGACATTCGATGAAAGATCGAATTGCATTGCATATTATTGAAGAGGCTGAAAGGCAGGGAATATTAAAAGAAGGAAGTACTGTTATAGAAACTACCTCAGGTAATACGGGATTTAGTATGGCTTTAGTTAGTATTATAAAAGGATATAACTGTATTTTAGCGGTAAGTTCAAAAGCAGCATCTGGAAAAATTAATATGTTAAAAGCTATGGGAGCAAAGGTATATGTGTGTCCTGCACATGTAAAAGCCGATGACCCAAGATCTTATTATGAAGTAGCTAAAAGATTGCATGCTGAAACTGCAAATTCAGTTTATATCAATCAATACTTCAATAAATTAAATGCTGAAGCACATTACAATTCAACAGGTCCTGAAATTTGGAAGCAAACGAATGGCGAAATAACTCATTTAGTTGCTGCAAGCGGTACTGGAGGAACAATTTCAGGAGTAGCAAAATATCTAAAAGAACAAAACCCAGACATTAAGGTATTAGGAGTTGATGCGTTTGGATCAATTTTAAAGAAATTTCACGAAACTGGAGAGTTTGATAAAGATGAAATTTACCCTTACAGAATTGAAGGATTAGGGAAGAACTTAATTCCAACAGCTACAGATTTTAGTGTAATTGATGTTTTTGAAAAAGTAACAGATGAAGCTTCAGCACATAGAGCAAGAGAGTTGGCTGTAACTGAAGGATTATTTACAGGATATACAAGTGGAGCAATTATTCAAGCTACAATGCAATATTCAGAACAAGGCTATTTTAATGAAAATTCAAAAGTAGTATTGATATTACCAGATCACGGTTCTCGTTATATGGAAAAAATATATTGTGATGACTGGATGAAAGAACAAGGTTTTTTTGATTCACAAAAGCAAGCACACGCAGTTGTTGAATATGTAAAGTAAGTATTCAAACAGAAATATAAAAAAGAGGTTAAAATTAATATTTTAACCTCTTTTTTTGTATCTATAACGTTTGTTAGCCGAAAAAAAATCACGTAATTTGCATGCTTTTAAGTGTAGTTATTATATTATGCTTATGTTAAATATTTATATAAATGAAAGATTTATTTGAAAGAATAGTAAAAGATAAAGGTCCATTAGGTAAATGGGCTAAACAAGCTGAAGGATATTACGTATTTCCTAAATTAGAAGGAGATATATCTAACAGAATGATATTTAATGGTAAAAAAGTTATTACCTGGAGTATTAATGATTATTTAGGTTTGGCAAATCATCCAGAAGTAAGAAAGGCTGATGCTGAAGCTGCAGCTGAATATGGGATGGCTTACCCAATGGGTGCAAGAATGATGTCTGGTCATACAAAGTTTCATGAGCAGTTAGAACAGGAATGTGCCGAGTTTGTAGATAAAGAAGCTGCTTATTTAGTGAATTTTGGCTACCAAGGAATGGTTTCAGCCATTGATGCTTTAGTTAGTAAAAATGATGTTATAGTTTATGATATAGATGCACACGCTTGTATTATAGATGGTGTTAGGTTACATCATGGTAAAAGATTTACCTACCAACACAATGATATTGAAAGCTTAGAGAAAAATTTACAAAGAGCTACTAAAATTGCTGAAGAGAACAATGGAGGTATTTTAGTTATATCTGAAGGTGTTTTTGGTATGCGTGGACAGCAAGGTAAATTAAAAGAAATTGTTGCGTTAAAAGATAAGTACAACTTTAGATTATTAGTTGATGATGCACACGGTTTTGGTACTTTAGGAAAAGATGGTAGAGGTACAGGTTTTGAACAAGGAGTTCAAGAAGGTATTGATGTGTATTTTGCTACGTTTGCAAAATCTATGGCAAGTATAGGAGCCTTTTTTGCTGCGGATAAAGATATTATTCAATATTTACAGTACAATATGCGTTCTCAAATGTTTGCAAAATCTTTACCAATGACCTTGGTAAAAGGAGCTTTAAAACGTTTAGATATGCTTAGAACAATGCCTGAGTTAAAAGCCAAACTTTGGGAAAATGTAGATGCACTTCAAAACGGTTTAAAAGAAAATGGTTTTAATATTGGTAAAACAAATACCTGTGTTACACCTGTATTCTTAGAAGGAGATATTCCAGAGGCCATGGCTATGGTAAATGATTTACGTGAAAACTATGGAATTTTTTGTTCTATAGTTGTATATCCAGTAATTCCTAAGGGATTAATTATTTTACGATTAATACCTACAGCTACTCATAATTTAGAAGACGTTAAAATAACAATTGAATCTTTTTCTGCAATTCGTGAGAAATTAGAAAAAGGAATCTATAAGCGTATTGCAGCTTCAATGATGTAATAAGTTTAAGTAAAACAAGTATAAAAAAAGCCTTTTAGAACATCTAAAAGGCTTTTTTCTAAAGAAAAACTAAATTAATAGCCTTCAGAAATATTTTTAAGAGAATTTTTATTTAAAATCTTTATTTTTTTTCCAATTAAATCAATAACACCATCTTTTTTTAAGTTTGAAAGCAACCTAATGGCAGATTCGGTAGCTGTTCCAATGGTATTTGCAATTTCTTCTCTAGTTAAAACAACATCAATACAATCTTCATTGTCAAGTCCAAAAATAGTTTCTAAATGAAGTAATGTTTCTGCCAAACGATCTTTTACAGGCTTTTGAGCCATTTGTGAAATAGATGTGTTAGCTTCGTTTAATTGATGTGAAATGTTCCGCATTAAATCTAATGAGAAGTTATTATTATCTCTAATAGTATCTAAAATATCGCCCTTAGGAATAAAACATACATGCATATCTTCTAATGCAATTGCGTTTAAACCAACCAACTCTTCACTTAAAATAGAACGGTGACCTAAAATATCTCCCCCTTTAACAAATTTTATAATCTGTTCTTTACCATTCGTATTAAGTTTGGTTAATTTACCTTTTCCATCTTTAATACAATATAATCCATTTATGGAGTTCCCTTCAGTCATCAAATTTTCACCTTTTTTAATAAGAAGTGAAGTTTTGTGATCTGAAAATTTCTCTAATTCATCATGGGTCAATGTTTTAAGTGCATTGAACCTCTTAATGATGCATTGTCTGCACTTTGAAGGCATATTATATATTTTTGTTTTAGTGGTTGTAATGCTACAAATGTAACAAAATTTATGACATTTATCATAGAAAGAATGGAATAATTGAATAGATTTGTCAATGAAATAGGAATATTAATGGGTAAAACTAGTTGTTATCATTGTGGATTAGATTGTGATAAAAAAGCAATTTCCTTTAATGAAAAAAACTTTTGTTGCAATGGGTGTAAAACTGTTTATGAGATACTGAACACCAGTGATTTAGGTTGTTATTATGATTTTGAAACAACTCCAGGTACAATACCATCTGAAATTCAAGGGAAATATAATTATTTAGAAAACGAAACTATTGTTGAAAAGTTATTAGAATTTAATGATGGTGACACTTCAGTAGTAGCACTTTACATACCAAGCATGCATTGTAGTTCTTGTATTTGGGTGCTCGAGAATTTAAGTAAATTAAATAATGGAGTTACTACTTCAATGGTTAATTTTCCAAATAAAATGTTACGCATAACTTTTAAAAATGCGCGAACTACTTTAAAAGAAATTGTAGAACTATCAACTTCTATTGGTTACGAACCCTATATTAGTTTAGATGATGCTGATACTAAAACAAACAAAGTTGATAAAACATTAATTTATCAAGTTACCATTGCTGCATTTTGTTTTGGTAATATCATGTTGTTATCATTTCCAGAATATTTTCAAGTAGATGGTTTTTGGTTAGAAAAGTATAAGTATCTGTTTCGGTATTTAATGTTTTCTATGTCAATTCCTGTTGTTTTTTATTCCGCAAAAAATTATTTTATATCGGCCTATAAAGGGTTAAAACATCAAATTTTAAATATAGACGTGCCTATTGCGATAGGTATTTCAGTATTATTTATAAGAAGTTCTATTGAAATTTTTTTAGACATAGGAAGTGGTTTTTTTGATAGTTTAACTGGGTTGGTTTTTTTTCTATTATTAGGGAAGTTTTTTCAACAAAAAACGTATAACTTTTTATCATTTGAACGTGATTATAAATCGTATTTTCCTATTGCAGTTACAAAAATAATTGATGGTTTTGAAACAAGTATCCCCGTAAATGATATTGTAAAAGGTGATCGTTTATTGATAAGAAATGAAGAATTAATTCCTGTTGATGGAATATTGATAAATGGAAATGCAGCTATTGATTATAGTTTTGTTACAGGTGAATCTGTTCCAGTAAACAAACAATCGGGAGCTAAATTATTTGCTGGAGGAAAGCAAACCTCAGGGGCTATAGAAATGGAAGTTATAAGCACCATGTCTCAAAGTTATTTAACACAATTGTGGAGCAACGATGTATTTAGTAAAACAAATGAAATTACCATTAAAAATATTACAGATACTATAAGTAAATATTTTACCATTGCAATTTTAACAATTGCCCTATTTGCAGGAATTTATTGGTATATAACCAATCCTTCTATGGCTTTTAATGTAATTACTGCGGTCTTGATAATTGCTTGTCCTTGTGCTTTGGCATTATCGGCACCGTTTGCAATTGGAAATATGTTGCGTATTTTTGGTTACAAAAAGTTTTACTTAAAGAACGCAGAAACAATTGAACATATTTCAAAAGTAGATACCATTATTTTTGACAAAACCGGTACAATTACATCAAGCGATAAAACTCAAATCAACTATGAAGGTGAAAATTTAAATGAAGTAGAATTTAGACTAATAAAAACAGTTTTACGAGCTTCAAACCATCCTTTAAGCAGGTCTTTATATCGTTTTATTTCCAAAGAACCCTTTGAGGAAAAGCCAACACATTTTGAAGAAATTTTAGGGAAAGGAATACAAGCTACCATAAATAATAATCATATAAAATTAGGATCATCTAGTTTTTTAGAGGTGAATTCAAACACAACAAATGAAACTTCAATTTATATTAAAATAAACAATCAATTAAAAGGTTGTTTTAGGTTTAAAAATAGTTACAGAAGTGGCTTAGGTAATGTTTTTAGTGAACTATCTAAACAATACAAATTGGTTATTTTATCTGGCGATAATGATGGCGAAAAAAGTTATTTAGAAAAAACATTACCTGCAAATATTGAATTTTATTTTAATCAAAAACCTGAGGATAAATTACAGTTTATTAAAGAACTTCAAAGCAAAGGCAATAAGGTAATGATGGTTGGAGATGGTTTAAATGATGCTGGAGCTTTGGCTCAAAGTACTATTGGAATTGCCATTTCAGAAGATGTAAATGTTTTTTCACCTGCTTGTGATGCTATTTTAGACGCTAAATTGTTTCATAAATTCCCCGAGTTTTTAATGCTTTCAAAACAAACAATAGGGGTTATAAAAGCAAGTTTTATTGTTTCTTTTTGCTATAATATTATTGGGATGTATTTTGCTTTAACAGGACAATTAACTCCAGTTGTTGCAGCAATTTTAATGCCGTTGAGTTCTATATCAATAGTTGTGTTTGTAACAATTCTTACGAATTGGATATCAAAAAGGCTGTAATTTAGAGTCAAAATTAGAAAAAAACAACGATTTTTTTAAATTGATAATTATCATATTATTTCAAAAAATAAAATTTATATTTGTCTTAACTAACTATAAAACTAATAATTAAATATGGAGGTAGTCTACATAACAATAGGCGTAAGTATTATTGTTGCCGTATTTTTTTTCATCGCATTTATTAAATCAGTTAAATCAGGGCAGTATGATGATACATATACGCCGTCTGTGCGTATGCTTTTTGATGACGAATTGGTTACTACAAAAAAAGAAAACAAACAACAATCAATTAAATAATAACTAACACTTAATTAATCAAACAAGTATGGAAAAAGAACAGTTTTATTATGATAATAAAATCGTAAAAATGTTTCTTTGGGCTACAATTCTATGGGGAGTTGTAGGTATGTTAGTAGGGCTTTTAGTAGCGCTACTTTTTGTTTTCCCAGGATTATTAGAATTTGCAGGAGCTGATAACGCTATTTCATGGTTAAGTTTCGGGCGTTTACGTCCATTACATACCAATGCCGTTATTTTTGCATTTGTAGGTAATGGAATTTTCCTAGGAATTTATTATTCTACCCAAAGATTGCTTAAAGCAAGAATGTTTAATGACGTTTTAAGTAGAATTCACTTTTGGGGATGGCAGGCAATTATTGTTGCTGCAGCCATAACGTTACCTTTAGGTTTAAGTTCATCTAAAGAATATGCCGAATTAGAATGGCCAATTGATTTAGCTGTTGTATTTATTTGGGTAATATTTGGAATTAACCTTATTGGTACTATTTTAAAAAGAAGACAAAGACATATTTATGTAGCAATTTGGTTTTATATAGCAACGCTAATAACCATTGCTGTACTTTACATATTTAATAACCTTGAAATGCCAATTACAGCATTTAAAAGTTACTCGGTATATTCAGGAGTACAAGATGCTTTGGTGCAATGGTGGTACGGACACAATGCTGTGGCATTTTTCTTAACAACACCTGTATTAGGTTTAATGTATTATTTTGTTCCAAAAGTAGCGAACAGACCAGTGTATTCTTATAGGCTTTCTATCATTCACTTTTGGACATTAATTTTCTTATATATTTGGGCAGGACCGCACCATTTATTATATACAGCATTACCAGAGTGGGCACAAAACTTAGGTACTGTATTTTCTATTATGTTAATTTTCCCATCTTGGGGTGGTATGATTAACGGTTTATTAACGCTTCGTGGAGCGTGGGATAAAGTTCGTGAAAACCCAGTATTAAAATTCTTTGTAGTTGCAATTACAGGTTATGGTATGGCAACGTTTGAAGGTCCAATGTTATCATTTAAAAACT
>CBDUAL010000030.1:0-16834 GCA_965365125.1 uncultured Lutibacter sp. | reverse complement strand
TTATAGGCATTGTTTGTTGTATATAAATTAGTCTGATCATCTTCAACAAATAAATTAGTTAATCCGCAAAAATCAGATAAATTGTAATTTTTATTAAAATCTAAAGAACCTTCAACCTTTATTAAGGAGCTTAGCCCGTCTATATTTGTTAAGGATTCATTTTTGTAAAAATATATTTCCTCTCCAATGGTTTTAAGGTTGTTAAAACCGTTTATGTTAGCAAGTAATTTATTTTCAGAAATTTCCGCATATTCACCTATAGTTGTTAACCCTGCTAAACCATCAATATTTGTTAAGTTATCATTCTCTACAATTTCTAATGATTCCGTTAAAGATGTAATTTGACTAAACTGATCAATATTAGTAAGTGCAGAATTTCTAATTTCTAATGATCCAACTATAGTAGTTAAGTTTTCTAGACCATTTAAAGAATTTAGAGATTTATTACCAATATAATAGAGGTATTCTACTTTGGTTAAGTTTTTTAAACCTGAAATATCATTTAGTTTATCGTTACTATATATATAAAATCCATTAGTACTTGTTAAACTGCTTAAACCATTAAAATTAAGAAGTTCATTATTATATTCTAGAGCAAGATTCCCTTCAACAATAGAAACATTAGTTAATCCATCTATATTTGTTAGATAATCATTGTTATTAATATAAAATTCCGATTGAAGTTTTACTAACGCTTTTAATGCATCAAGATTTTTAATAGGGTCTGAAGTTGTATTGTTATTCTTCCCAATTTTAAAAACACCGGTTACTTCAGAATAATTATTAGCTCCAAAATCATCTACTTCCTTTTGGGTTGTTAAAACAGCTTCACCTTCAAAAATGTTTATAATTGTAACATTTCCTGCAACTACTTCTCCTTGATTATATGTTATAGTAATTTTACCAGTATATGATTTTTCTGGAATTTGAACTTTTATGTATGTTGAAGTTGTTTCAATAATAGTTCCTTCAATAGTATTAAACTGAACAATGTAAGTTTCGTTAGGATCAAAATTAGATCCATTTATGGTTATTATTTCTCCAACATTTGCAGTTAAAGGTAGAATGCTTGATACTTTTATGGAAACATCTATATCATCTGAATCATTACAAGATACAAATAAAATAAGCATACATAATGCTCCGATTATTGTGTTTATTTTTTTCATAATTATCTTTTAAATTTTATCTTTTACAATTTTTTTGCACCGTTTTTCATTTTGTCATATTCCCTTCTTATTTCGGCTTCGCTAGCGTTAGGTTTTGCCATTTTAAACAATTCTTTAAAATCTTCATAAGACATATTATTTAAATATGACTTTACTTGATCGGTCATTTCATCTTCGGCTTTTTCTAGTAATTCCTCCTCTTCCGTTTGTTTGGGAAACTGCTCTCCTTTTGTTTCATCAATCTCTTCTTTTTCATTTTTTGTTTTTGGTCCTTCAGATGCTTTTATATACCAATCAACTATTTGAAAACCTTGCTCTTTGGTCATTCCATCTTTTGATTCTTTTACTCCATAAACCGACATTAGTTTATTAAAATCGCCTTGTGTTGCTGTTGTTGAAGTGTCTTGATATTTCAATAAAAAATCAATCATTGGCGTTGCCTCATCAATCATTTTTTTATTACTATTCATATATGCATCAAGCATTGGATCTTTTGTTTCTTCTTGTGAAAAGCATCCTGTTGTAAAAAACACAATGCTTAGGGTATATATCATTTTATTCATTATCTAAAGGTTTAAATACTACTTTTAATGTTGCTTTACCGTTTGAAATTACGCTTTCAAATTCTTCTGAATTTTTAAACTTCTCAATTTCAGCATCGGTAAATTTAATTTGTTTGAAAGCCAAAGGATATCCGTTTAAAGAATTTCCTTTTGTCATATTCCATTCTTTATCTTCTTTACAGCCTACATCTTCCTGTTGCCATAGTCCGTCAGGAGCAACTTTTAGAGGGTATCTTGCTGTTAAATCGAAATTAAGATCTAAATAAATGGGTCCATTTCCTATTTGCGAAATATTGCACGTATTTAAAGCATCTTCGCTTAAATTAATTTTAAATTTATCATACACTTTATAACCACCTAATGATGCCACAAAAATAACTTCAGGAGTTGCATTTTCATTCTCTGGCCAACCGTATAAGGTTTGTTTTCCAATGCCTGGAATTACCGTTGTGTAAGGAATTTTTAAAGGTTCTCCATCGGTTCCTATTGGGTTATCATAATTTCCACTTGCCCTAAAAGCCATCATATCAAAAAACTGTATTTTTTCGTCATCATCAGGAAACTTAATAGTTGCATTTGCCCATAGTAATTTTGCTTTTGCAAAACCTGGCGCCGTGTAGGTAACAAGTATATCGTATTTAGCTTGCTGCTTAACTTCAATTTCTCTCAACCTTAAAATTGGATTTTTTGTTAAACCTGCCATGGTATTTGGAGCTCCTTTTGTAACAATAGTATAAACCCCATTTGGAACTTCGGTAAACTCATATTCACCATCTTCATTGGTGTTTGTTTCTTGTTCTGGCAATTCTGAAGTATCACAAAATGGCTTTAATGTTACTTTTTGATTTGCTACGGGTTTGTGCGTTTCCTTATCAACTAGTGTCCCTTTAATTGTACCTACATAAGTTTTAAGTTTATAGGTTACCTCTTCAGGAAGCACACCAAAAGGATTGTACACAACATGTGGTGTTAGCTCTTGATAAGAACCATCTTCCCAAAAGTATTGTACTTGATAATCGCCCAAAAAAAGTTGATTGCTAAATTCAAATTCACCGCCTATAACAGCTGTATCATCTTTAAATTCTTTTTGACCAGGGCCTAAACGATTCATGGCTATTTTACCACAAGCCTTATAATCATCATCACGAGTAATTTGTCCTTTTAAACTCTGCGGCTTAATTTTATGGTAATAAAAGGTTGAATTGGCATGAAAATAGACTGAAATTACTTCCCGTTTTCCGGTTTTATTATTTTTATATGTTCCTTTTGTGACTGTTTTTTTTGAAACCCGTAAAGCCCAAGGTTCTGAAGTTATTTCAGATGGCCAACCCGCTAAAGTTCCATTCATTATATCGTTAAAAGTGATGCCTGTAAAAGGATTGTATCCACAATGCCCCGCCCAAGACTTATCATTGGGTGTTGTAATTCTTTTTAGAGGTGTATTTAAGTTAAATTTAAATTGCCTACGGCCTAGCTTGGTAAGTTCAGCATTTAAATAATCTTCAATAATTTGAATAACACCTGTAACTTGAATTTCTTGTCCAGCTTTATTTTTAACAATGGTGGTAACTCCTCCGTGCCAAGCCACCAAGTATTTATCAGACGGATCTCTAAACATTTCATTAAAAAAACCTTGCGGAATCTCAAAATCAATTTCGGTATGTTGAGCATTTAATTTAAATACAACAAATGCTAACAGTAAAAATATTATCTTCTTCATAATAACTTTTACTTCTATTTAATTTCAGTAAGCGTATACACATTTGTAGCACCAAAAGGAGACTCTCTATCTGCTACAAATACCATTTTTGCAAATACTCCAGGTTGATTATTTACCATCCAAAATTGAGTTTTTTTATTAAACAGACCATAACCTTCAACTACCGTACATTCAAATTCGCCCAATTTGGTTTTAAGCATTTCATTTGTTGAAACTACCTTATAATAATCTAGATTATCTTCTGGAAAAAATCGATATGCTTCTTGATTTTCTTCAAAAACAGCTAACGGAATTGGATTCTCTACCATATCTATATAATCTTTTTGAAAATATGAATACCGTCTAATAGCAATAGATTGTTCTTCATTATTGAAGTTTATTTTTTTGCTTTCAACCCAAGTATCGGCATCTTCAGCATCAGGAAAACTGGTTATTCTATATATAACTTCGTTTTTATCTTTTAAAAAATTTACAACCGCTGTTATTTTCCAAGGTAATTTTTCAGCCTCAACGTCTTCATAAAAACCATCTTCATCATCTAACAAATCTTCCATTTCAAATGAAAGTATTGGTTTTTCCATTTCAATTTTTGGTACAGGTTTCATTTTTGGTAGTTTTATAAAACTTAATGTTGCTCCGTCTTTTTTATACACAAGTTCTTTTTTATTGACTTTAACAACTGTGGCTTCACCATTAAAATCTTTATCTAAATCACTTGTCATTACAATCATTTTTTTCTTTTTATTGTAGGTCCAAGTACCTGCTTGTATTGTTCGTGAATTAGCATCTCTTGCTGCTTTTAAAACCCCTTCATCTTCAAAAATAAATACAGCCCGTAAACCTGTTTCTGTTTCGCCATTTACTTCAACCGTAGTTAATTGCCAACCCCCAATAATTTGAGCATTTTGTGCCTTTGTTGAAAATACACAAAGAATAATTATAAGTGTGCCTAATAAATTTTTCATAATTTTTAATTTTAATATGTTCTTTTGCAGGGTGTTATTGCCAGTGTTTTTGTTCTACTTGTTTTAAATAGTAGTATACTTTTATTGTTTAGCGGAAATATATTTGCGTTTTCTGTTACCTCCCACTTAAATTCTAACCTTCTTTCTTGGTTAGTAACAATATCTGGACTGTCTAAATCTATAGACGTGTTATTTTCAATGGTAACTAGTTCTCTTGAGATTACTTCTTTTCCAAAAGAATAAATACTATATTTTATTTTTAATTGATTTTTTTTAGTGATATCCAACACTTGCATTTTCCCTAAAAAGTTACGTTTAGTTACAAATAATAAGATGTCATTTTTTTGAATTTTTAAACCTTCTTCAATTTCAGCTTGTTCTATTAAATCTGGACGTGCATCTACAATTTCACCAATTTTGTTATCATCTAAACTGTTGTATAATTTTTGCCGCTTTAACCAAATTGGATTGAATATTTCTTTATTTATTACTGAAGTAGTATCGATTTCCAAAGCTATTTTTGACCGATTTGGATGTAATCTTGCTCCTTTTACTGTAGTTGAAAAGCTTTCATTTTTTAAAACCAACCCTTTCCAAGTGTAGATATCTTGATATTTATTTATGGTGTAATAATCTGTTTCTTTTTCAAGTATTTCTAAAGTTCCCGACTTTTCAGTTCCCATATAAAGGGTCTCAACCCAAGAGTCTTTTATTTGATAATACTGAAAATTCTCTTTACACTTTATTCTTAAATGATAAGGATCATTACTTACTTTATTTTTATTACTATTGTAATAATAGCGGTGCTCATCAACCCATAAATGCTCCCCAATTTTAACTTTTTCAGGTAACAATTTTCCTCCAAAATTTGAAACTTGATAGGTTTCTTCAAAAGCCACATCTCCAAATTCATCCCAATAATAAATTACCTGCTCAGCAACATAAGGTACTTGTTTACTATAACTTGTTTCAACCCCATTTTTATTAGAATACCCTGAAACAGTTGAATATCTTAGTGTTTCATACGTTATTTTCCCCGATTCAATTTTGTAAGGCTTAAACTCTTGAGCTTTTATTCCTAAAGCACTTATTATTGATAAAAAAAGTAGGTGAAATTTCATAGCAATTTTGAATTTAGTAATTAATTACCCTGTCTCATTTTAATCATTTTCTGAATCATATCATAGGTTTGACGCAATTCTTCATCACTCATATTTCGCATTTCCTCATCATTAGCCTGAGCACTCTTTTTCCAGTCTTTATAGCTCATTTTAGCAATTTTATCCATTTCATCATCCATTCCATCTAAACCTTCATTATATTCACTACTGCTTATCATTTCTTCGGCTTCTTCAATAGTATAATTTGGTAATTCAAACTTATCATCAGCTACCGAAACATCAAATTCTACCGTTACCGCTTCTGTAATAGTTGAGATACCTAACGTACTCATTTCCATTTTTAACAGTACACCCTTATGCAACCATTGTTTTGCTCCCATAACAGTCCAAACTTCGCAATTGTAACCCATAAAAGATGCTTCACCAATTTTTTCGCCACCCATTGCTATTAGCATATCTTTTCCTGTTTGTTCTCCATCTTTACCTTCATCCACTAACATCATCCCTGGAATATTTCCTCCTGTTATTATTTCATTATCAAAATCAACAATATAATTTTTACCATTCTCAATTTTATTCATGGTATGAGATTCTGTTGTTTCCTTTTTTTCTTTTCCGAAGAATTTCATTACTGAAGTTTGAGAAGAAATTTCTTCGCTTAACTCTAATGCTCCGTAATTTTTAAAATATAAATACTGAACTCCGCTTCCCGTTATTTTGCTTCCCAAAACTTTACCTACAATGGTTGTTTTATATTCAACAACACCAGATTTAACATTGTAACGTTTAAATTTACTTTGACTGTTTCCTGAACAACTAACTAATACAATTGCTAAGGATAATAAAATGCTTAATTTTTTCATGACTATTTTTTTTAATTATAATGCGTTAGCAGTTGCTTTAAAATATACGGTAACTGTAATTTCTGCGGTTGCAGAAGATAAACTTTGGTAATCTCCTTTTAATAGCAACTTAACTTGTTTACTGTTTAATAACTCTGTTGAAATTGCATTTAAAATAGCTGTGTCTGTAATTTCATATACCACACTTGTTTCACTATCTAAATTATAATCTCTTGGTGCAATTATTATCTTGTTTTCTTTTTCTTCATATTGATAAAGCCCTACATTCATATCAACATATTGATCGCCTGTAAACTTTGTTATTTGGTAGGTAATTTTGGTGATTTCTACTTCATTTAATTTGTTTAAATATTTTGAAATATCATTGTCACTAGCTAAATCTAAAGTCAAAGATTCATTTATATTTTTAGTTGATTCTGCTTCAAAATTCAGATTGTATGCACCGCTCAATGATGAATTAAAATCTACTTCAGTTAGGTCATCAATTTCATCGCATGAAGTAAATGTGAAACTTATTACGGCTACTAGTACTGTTAAAAATTTGATGGTGTTTTTCATAATTTAATTTTTTAATGATTTATTTATTATTATTTTAAAACTTTTAATATGCTTGTTTCTGTTGGGTTAATAGTTGCACTATTTTTATCTGCTCTTTTGTACCAAAAATCTTTTTCAGAAGCAATTACATCCTCTGTAGTTCCTTTATCTAAATCGCAGGTGTAAGTTCCTTCAATCTTTAAATTATTTGATTCACTAAAAACACTTCCATTGTAGTTATAGGTTACATATTTTACGGTTAATTTATAGCTGTCGTATTTATCAACATCTAAAATTTCCATTTTACCTAAATTACCATCAGAAGTAGCGTATAAAATAATAGTTCCAACTCCATTTACAATACCTGAATTATTTGAAATTGGGATATTAAAACTATCGGGTAACGATTCAATTTTAGCGGCAATTGTTTTTTTATCGAGCTTTTCAAATACTGAATTTCCACTAGTAGTTGAAGTTGCAGGAGTAGTTGTTGAAGTTCCTGTAAACTTCACAAATTCAACACGGCGGTTATTTGCTTTTCCTTCATGAGTGCTGTTATTATCTAAGGGTTTACTCTCCCCAAAACCCGTAGATTTTAATCGGTTTGGCGCAATTCCCATAGCAATTAATTGGTCTTTTACTGCTTTTCCACGTGCTTCAGATAAGGTTTGATTGTGAGCTTCATCACCATCGCTATCTGTATGTCCTTCAACACTAAAATTAAGGTTAGGTTGCTTTAGCATTAACTCATAAATTTTGTTAATTGGGCCCATACTTTCAGGCTTTAGTGTTGCTTTATTGGTATCGAATTTAATTCCGTTTACAATAATTTTTCCTTCAGAAAGTACTCGATCGTAATATTTTACGCCACCTTTAGCAATTCTAAAATTTTTAATGTATTGAATATCTTGTGGTTTATCAGCTCCATAACCATCCATATCAAATGTAATACCTGTTGGATTTCCTGTTGCGTGAGGAATATTTATTAAACGTGTTTCATTTAAATACACCTTTAATTTTCCTTTTGTATAGGCAATGGAAACATGACGCCAACCACCATTTTTACTCCAATTCCCTTTTTTTGCATCAGGTAAGTTTGCTTCTGTATCTCCAACAGAAACAGCGTTTACAAAAAAGGTAATTGGTTTGTTGTCATTATTGCGTTGATTTTTTTTATCGTATAAATGAAAAAATATTCTTCTTCCATATTCAGGTCTAAAATAGGCGTCAAATTCAATGGTAAAAATTTCAGGTAAATAATCGTCTTTTGAATTTTTTAAATATGGCACAATAGCACCTCCCTGCGGAAAACTAATTACATTTTCTCCATCAACATTTATGACTTCTGAATTTCCGGCTTCCAAATCCCACCGACTTGGAAATTCACCATTTTCTTCATTTGCACTTGGGCCGTCTTCAAAAATTACGGTATCACCCGGAACAAAATCAAAACGACTCCAAGAAACAGTTGGTTTATTAACTTCACTAGTCTTTATAGTTAAATCTTGTTGATTTGATGTATTGTTTTTGTTTGTTGAATTTTGATTTGTATTGGGTTTTTTTTCTGAAGATTTTTTGGTGTTTTTACCATCAATCGTATCTTCAATTTCATCAAAACCTTGATCAATAGTTTTATCAACTTTTCGTTCGGCTCTTTTTTGGGCTTCACGCTCTATTTTATCCTCAGCGTGTTTTTGTAACCTTTTTAAAAATTGAGCCTCTATTTTACATGGAGTTCCAATAAATAAAACAAGTACCATTGCAATTTTAAAAATTGCAGAAAGCCTCTTTTTTTGTGTGTGTTTTTTCATTTTGTTTTTCTTTGATATTTAGCTTAATTGATGATGCTAAATTACCTTCAAAAACAAAATTTCAGGTCATAAAAAAGTGTGATTTATATAACCCTTTAGGGTGGTTTTTACCTGAAAACACCTATAAATAAAGGGATTTAAAAAATAGTAGATAAAAAGTATTGATTTAATTAGAAAAACATTTTTTTAAATAGATGACAATTTTTTCATTGCCTGAATTCTATTTTTAACATCTAATTTTGAGTAAATATTTTTAATATGTGTTTTAACGGTGTTTTTTGAAACAAACATTTTTTCAGCAATTTCATCGTTGCTTAAACCAGCAGTAATATGCGTAAAAACTTCAATTTCTCGTTTAGAAAGACCGTATTCTTCAAAATTGTTTGAAGCATCAAACTGCTCACTGTGTGCTTTGTCTTTAAGTTCGTTTACTTGATGAATGTAATTTTTAAGTTCAGCGTTCAAGTTTTCAATTTCAAGATCAGAATTTCTTCGATACAAATACAGTAAATAACCTAAAAACAGTACTACTACTACCCCTACTACAGACAAGATTATAAGTTTGTTAAAATTAGATTTGGCATTTTTTTCACTTTGCTCTTTTTCAAAAGCTAATTTTTGAATTTCTTTGTCTTTTTTAGCTGTTTCATAGGCTATTTGCGTACTAATAATTCGTTTTTGTGAAGCTTCATTTACAATACTATCATGAAAGGAGGTTGCGTTTTTATGCGCTAATAATGCTTTTTCGTAGTTTTTAGTAAGTGTATAATAATCAACCAAGGCACTGTAACCAAGCATGATGTTTTCTTTAGATTTTATTGCTTTTGCGCCGTTTAAGCCCAGTACAATATTTTCATGAGCTTCATTGTATTTTTTTAAATGAAGTTGATTTTTACCAATATTTATTAAGGTATTACTTAAATACCTTAAGTTGTTGTATTTTTCAAATAATGGGATTGATTTTTTGTAAAAATCTAGTGATTTTTGATAGGCTCCTTTAGCTTGATATAGCAATCCAAATTTTGAGTATTTAATTGCTAAACTTTCTCGGCGTGGATGCTTAATTGCAAGTTTAAACGATTCATCAAAATAATAATAGGCAGAATCGTATTGTTTCATTTTTAAAAATGTTTCCCCAATGTTTAAATGCCCATATTCTTGCCCTCTTGGGTTTCCTGTTTCAATTTCAACAGACAACGCCTTTTTTAAATAATACAATGCTTTTTCATATTGTTCGGTATTTAAAAAAACATTTCCAATTCCATTTAAAGCTATGGTTACCCCAATTTTATCGTCAATTTTTTCAGAAACCTTTAAGGCTTTAAAATAGTATTCAAAAGCCTCTTTTTCTAAATTTAATTTGCGATATGTAACCCCTAAATTTAAAAGACACTTAGAAATTAATATGGAGTCTGTACTTGTATTTAAATAGTTTAGCGCTCGTTTGTGGTATAAAACAGAGTTTGTATAATCAAAAGCAATTCTGGCCGAAATACCTTTTCTATTATAGCATTTAGCCAAGCCATCAAAATAAGCTATTTCTTCTGAAATGGTTGTAGCTTCATCTATAATCTCTTCATTTACAAACCTGCTTTTAATTGCCTTTTTATACAATGAAATTAAATCTTCAACTTTTTGGGTGGTATTTGGCAATACTTTTAACGCAGCAAAAGTACTGTCAACTTGTTTTTCTGTAAGTTTTTGACTGAAAGAAGTTTGAAACAACAAAAACAATACAAATGTTATTGTTATTTTTTTAGCTTGAAACATAATAAGAAACTCTTTTATAGTAATTTAAGGTAAAAATACAAAAGAGCACTTAGTCCGAGAAGTTTTTAGGTAAAAAAATTATTCTGGCTTATAATTTTCAGCAACCGTTTCCAATTCAGCATACCAATCTTTCCCAAATTTGCGAATTAAAGCTTCTTTTACAAACTTATATACTGGAACTTGCAACTCTTTCCCCAAAGTACAGGCGTCGTCACAAATTGGCCAACTATGATAATTTACTGCTGAAAATTCACTGTATTCCATAATACGAACAGGATACAAATGGCAAGAAATTGGTTTTTTCCATTTAATTTCTCCTTTATTATACGCTTCTTCAATACCACATTTTGCTGTATTTTTTTCATCAAAAATTACATACGCACAATCTTTACCATCAATTAAAGTGGTTTCGTATTCGCCTTCAGTAGTAATAAACAAACCTTGATCTTCAATAGCGGCTATCCCTTCTTTTCTTAAAAAAGGCTTCACTTTTGGGTAAATATCAAGTAGTATTTGAAGTTCACTTTCTTCTAGCGGAGCTCCGGCTTCGCCATCAATACAACATTTACCTTTGCAAGCATTTAAATTGCAGACAAAATCTTTCTCAATAATGTCTTCTGAAACTATGGTTTTTCCTAATTGAAACATGCCGCAAAAATAAACTATTTTTTTATATACTTTTGTTAAAGGCTATAAATGATTAACTACATTTGCCAACCAAATTTAAAAATAAGTATTATGGGGTTTAATTTTAAAGAAATAATTACTGCCACTATGGTACTGTTTGCTGTAATTGATGTTATTGGAAACATACCTATTATTATTGATTTACGAAAAAAAGTAGGAAATTTAGAGTCGGAAAAAGCTTCTATTGTTGCTGGAATTATTATGATTCTTTTTCTTTTTTTAGGGAAAAGTATTTTAAATTTAATTGGTATTGATGTGAATTCGTTTGCCGTTGCGGGTTCGCTTATTTTATTCTTTTTAGCTTTGGAAATGATTTTAGGAATATCATTATACAAAGAAGAAAAAACCAATGCTGTAACAGCGTCTGTTTTTCCACTAGCCTTTCCATTAATTGCAGGACCAGGAAGTTTAACCGCTATATTATCATTACGAGCAGAATTTGCTACAGTGAACATTATTATTGCCATTATTATTAACGTATTTTTTATGTATGTTGTTTTAAAAACTTCCTCTAAAATTGAACGGTTAATTGGAGAGAACGGCATTAACATTATTCAAAAAATATTTGGTGTAATTTTATTAGCCATTGCCGTTAAACTATTTACATCTAACATTCAAGGATTATTTTCATAAAACTTTAGACCATGAAACATTTTGACGTTTTAATTATTGGAGGTGGTGCTGCTGGACTTTCGTGTGCACTTATTTTAGGATCGGCAAAAGACAAACCTTTTGCAGCAAATAAAACGGTAGGTATTATTTCGCACCAAAAAAATTCAGCTTTACAAAATGCTATTTTAAACAATGTTTTAGGCTTTAAAAAAGATACTAAAGGTGCTGATATTTTAACTGAAGGATTGCAACAATTAACCGATTTATACCCGCATGTTGAACAAATTTCAAATGAAAAAGTAATTGAAGTTGAACAAAAAAACGGTACAATTACCGTAATTACCAATAAAAACAAGTACACCGCAACTAACATTGTAGTTGCTGTAAGTCCGTCAAATTTGTTTCATATTGAAGGATTGACACAGTACGTACAACCACACCCAAACATTGCTGCATTTAAAGAAAAAATAATGTTGAAGAATGAAAACCATTTAATTTGCAAAGGAATGTATGTTGCAGGTGTTATTGCAGGGTGGAGAAGTCAATACGCTATTGCAGCAGGAAGCGGCGCTTCTGTTGCTACTGATATTTTAACTGAATGGAATGATGGAAATCACACCATGATTCACGATGTTGTTGTATAAAAAAGAGGCTATTTTCAATGAGAAAAAACAGCCTCTTTTTTTATGTTTTCATTTCTATTCAATAATTATCTTTTTTGAAATAGTACCAGTTGTGGTTTTTAGCTGAACAACATACATTCCTGTTGCCATATTATTAACTGGTAATTTGAGTTGTGTATCCTTAATATTCTTGGTCCAAACTCTTAATTCTTGACCTAAACTATTGTATAAATTTACAGCTAACAGTTCAACATTAATTGTATTGTTAATTCTTAACTCTTTTGCCGTGTTATTCATATACACAAACAGCCCATTTTTTAAAATCTCATCTTCAAGACTCAGTGTTTTATTTGATTTAAACACCAATAAAAAACGATCGGTGTATTCACCTTTCTCTAATTCAATTTCAAAAGGAGCATTGTTTATTTGGGTGGTGGTGCCTAGTAAAGCATCTTTAATGTACAACTCAACAGTACTATCTATATTTTCTAAAACGTCAATTTGGATGTGCGCCAAACCTTTTTTGCCCATCACAATACCCAATGGTATTTCTCTATCAATATGCGCATCTGGTAGCGCTTGAATTACATATTTCTTATTATTTAACACCCAGTACATATCATCAGCTAATTCACCATTCATTTCACCTTCATACCCCCAATCTACACCGTCAGTTGTGTTTTTATCTACGGTTAACAAAACTTGTCTATGACCAATTTGCGGTGCTTGAAAGCCCAACCTAATTTTTGGTCGTTTATCCGATGATGCTTTTTTTACTGCTGAAGTTGTTTTTTTACCTGTTTGGGATTTCATTAAAATAGACGCTCCAGACGCTTCTAAATTAAATTGACGTTGGTTATTGTTAAAATGTATTACTCCTCCAGTATTATTACTCTCCGTAAAAAATCCTTGAGCTACGGGTATGTATTGCCCAGGTGTTTTAAGTGTTGTTAAATCGCTTGGTAAGCTACCTATGGTTGCCGTTGCTGCAGCTAAACCGCCTGCTAGGGTTAATGTAGCATAACCCCCTTCATATTCTACATAAATATGGCTAGTACCTTTAAATTGTTCCCAAAAATAAAGTGTTCCAGTTGCTAGCGCCCCGTTTTCATTTAATAGTGGGTTATTGTCATTTATAAATTGCTGACTATCTAATGCTGAAGGATAAGGGTTTCCAACTAAATATTCGTTATTAGCACTCACATTTAAAGTAATATCTCCATTGTTTGGAAGCCCTCTAAATACATAATTTTGAAAAACACTTACGTCACAAATTTTTGTTCCCTTCATGGTAAATCCTTCTCCTGCATAAATGGTTCCTGTACTACGTACTTGTTGCCACTCAGAGTAATCTCCATTTTTATTGGCATATTTATAAACCCAGTAATTTGCTATTGTAAGTGGTGATGCTTTTCCGTTGTAATTATTACCAACAAAATAAGCAACTGGTGTTGTTATATCACTGTATAAAACATTAGACAAACTATAATTATAATCACTAATTTCATCAGAAGCAGACATTTTGTTTACCCCCACTGGTGAACCCCAATAATTATAAGAGTGCAAATTAGCAGTACCTTGTTGACTTCTTGTAATATACCCTGAACTTGAAGCATCTAAAATACTTCCTGAAGCTTGTAATAGCTGCGATTCGCCTTCTAAATGTATAACACCATTAGTTGCCAATTTTAAATAACGTGATACCGATAGGTATTCTCCTGTGCCTGTGCCAGTTGAAATATCTGTGGTTCCAGTTACATGAAGTGTTGTATTTGCTTCTGAAATTAAACCTAATACACTAATGCCGTTTCCATTACCTCTGTTTGTGCTAACTGCACCCGCATTGGCAATAGTTACAATATTCCAATCTATTGGTGCTGGTGGAGTAGGTGGAAATGTAGAACTAATTCTGTTACTATTTGGAATATTTTGTACATCACCATTTAACCAAGTACTTGGTGTATCCCAATTACCACCACTAGCAGTGCTTATATAAGGTAATGGGGCTGTTGCAGGCTGATTTGAGGTCATATTAAACACATTTCCATGGTTATTGTTTCCAGAATGGTCAGCAGCTGTATAACAATCATTAAAAGGATAATAACCTACTAAGTTAGCCCACGGTAATGGCTCTGAAATATCCAAAGGTATTATAAGTCCTTTTGTATTGTTTGTTGTTGTATTTTCCTCAATTCGTTGGTTCATCATTTCCTGCAATTGCGCTTCTGTGAGTGCAGTATCCCAAATTCGAATTTCATCAATATAGCCATCAAAATTGTTTCTTGGTGTAGTAGGATAATCACTACTATACATTCCTCCAATAATAAAATTTGCAGTTGTATTTGTTAACGGGTCGGCAACATTATTGATCGCGATTACTAAACCATCAACATACAAATTTGCCGTAGCACCATCAAAAGTTACGGCTAAATGATACCAAGTGTTATCTTTTAAATCGCCTAAGCCATCATTGTTTTGTAAATCAATAATTTTAGTGTTCGTACCTGAATTGTCATACCAAAAAAACCGTGGTTTATTATCCTCTAAATGTAGATAATAACCACTTTGTGCAGTTGCCTTATCTCCTTTTGAATAAATGATTTGAGTACCACTACTACCCGTAGTTTTTAACACCCAAGCTTCAATTGAAAAAGAACTTGTAAAATTAAAATGATCTCCTACACTAATATAATCGTTTGTTGCACCAATAAAATTAATTGAAGTTGAAGCGCAACTTCCTAATACCAAAGGATCGGTACTACTAACATCAGTTTGACCAGACCCAACAAGATTTGGTATCCCCGTAGTGCCATTTATACCACTTGTTATTATTTGACCTAAATCGTTTAAATCGGTAATTGCAATACTTGTGAAGCTTCCTTCCATAGCATCAGGACACCCATCATTATCACTATCGTTATCTACATAATTTGGAATAGCATCATTATCTGTATCAACCAATCCTAATAAATTTTGTTTGGCAATTCCTGGACCTTCATAAAAAGCTTCTAACAATACGGTTCCGGCTTTTTGAAAATATTCAATTTTTACAGGGTATACACCAACTGTTAAATCAATTGTACCAGACACTTCAACAGGTACGTGTGGACCATCATTATTTACTACAGTTTGCCAACCAGCTCCTTTATCAATATATAGTTTTGTACCATCATTTGAGTTGGTATAAAATGTATAAGTTCCCGTTGTAGAAATACTTATATTGCCTGTGTAACGAATTGAAAAATAATCTTCATCACGAACATCGTCTGATGTAACATCGTGCCTAGTTTGCAATAGCCTCACATCAAAATCTGAAAGTATTCCATAACCAACAAATCCAGTTGTTGGTATGTTATCTACGGTGTCTCCTGTTGGCGTTGTATCATAATATTCATAATTTACCTCCGTCATTTGAAAGTCATTCTCCAACAAATCTGTAATTCCGTCATTGTCATCATCTTCATCAACTACATCCAAAACACCATCATTGTCATCATCAGCATCACAAGCATTTGGTATGCCATCTAAATCGGTATCTAAGGTATGGGTAATAACGGTCATTACACTGGCACAGCTTCCATCAGCAGTAACTGTAATATCACCAGAACCTGAACCAATTTCTGCTGTAATTGTATGTGTTCCTTGACCCGATGTAATGGTCCAATTTGAAGGAACAGCCCAATTGTAAGTGGTAACACCAGCGTCATTTAGTACACTATAGGTTTCGGTTGAAGGGCTTGCCGGAGCGCTATAATAACAAGGCGTTCCGTTTCCATAAATTAAACTTGGGCGGCCTGTTGCGTTTATTGTTACTGGTGCTGAAGCCACAGACGTACAGCCTTCACTATTTCTTACCGTATAAGTATGTGTACCTGGGCCAACAGTTAAATCTACTGTTGAAGTATTGCCAGTTTTATTAAAATCACCGGGGCTTCTGGTTAAAGTCCAAGTACCTGATGGTAAATTACCAACCGTTACAACACCACCTTCAAAACTACACGATGACTGAGTTTTTACAGTAACTGTTGGGGCTGCAGGTGTTACAGGTTGCGCGTTGATAACAACACTTGTTGAAGCTGCTGAGGTACAACCAGATGCATTGGTAACTGTATAAGTATAAGTACCTGATGAAATACCTGATATTGTTGTAGTTGTTCCGGTTCCTGTTGTTGTAACTCCATCGTTTCTTGTTAATGTCCAAGTACCTGTTGCTGGTAAACCGCTTAATGCTACGCTACCTGTTGCTGTAGTACAAGTTGGATGTGTAATTGTACCAACTATTGGGGCTGCAGGTAAGGCATTTATGGTGATATCATCACCATTGGTTGGACCGTTGTAATAGGGGTCAGAACTCACGACTCTGATTCTGTAACCTGTACCGTAAGGTAAATTG